>JACMIX010000320.1 GCA_014380935.1 Gloeobacterales cyanobacterium ES-bin-141
CACAATATCCTCAGATCCAGTACGTGTTGCCGTTCGAGAACCGCGGCGTGGAAATGGGTGTCACCCTGCACCATCCCCACGGTCAAATTTACGCCTATCCTTTTGTACCGCCCGTACCGGCGCGGATGGCAGAGCGCGAGCAGGAGTATTACCGGACCCACGGGAGCGGTCTGCTCGCGGATCTGATTGGCCGGGAGCTCGAAGACAATCAACGTATCCTCTACCGGGATGAGCACGCGGTCGCCTTCGTACCGGTGTGCGCGCGTTACCCTTACGAAGTTTGGATTGCTCCGATTGAGCCGGTTGCACTGCTGGTAGATCTCAGCGTGCCGCAACGCCACAGCCTGGCCCGGGCGCTCAAGACGATTACCCTCAAATATGACGGCTTGTGGAAGCGGCCCTTTCCTTACTTGATGGTCTGGTACCAGTCACCGATCGGGCGGGAGCCACGCATGCACCTGCACGCCGAATTCTACCCGCCCTACCGTACTCCCGAGCGCTTGAAGTATCTGGCCGGTACGGAACTGGGCGCGGGTATGTTCGCAAGCGATACCCTCCCCGAGGACAAGGCAAAAGAGCTTCAAGCGATAGAGGTTGTCTTTTGAAGATGTGATGCCAGAGGATGAAAGCAAGTCACAAAGCAAGCACACTCTACGTAAGCATTCGTTGAGGCCGTACTTACCATCGAAGAAATTGCTTTCAAACTGAAATTACTGCGTACTGCCCTGCAAGAAACCGGGGCCAAAGGTGTGCGTCTGTATGGTACCGACTGGTTCACCTGGGCCACTGCCGGTGCCTCCAGTACTGTATTGCTGACCACCGAAGTCGGGGTGGCCCAGATCCTGGTGACAGCCCGAAATGCCTGGATACTGACCGATGAAATCGAGGCCCAGCGCTTGCAGGAGGAGGAGTTACCAGCCCATGGCTACGAGCTGTACGTTCATCCCTGGGCTGAGGCCACCAGGCGCGAGTCCTTTGTGCAGGAGGTGACCGAGGGGGGGCGCGTGCTCAGCGACCGCCCCGATGCGTCTCAAAATGCCCTGCCGCCCTCGCTGCTTGAGCGCAAGCAAGTCATGGGCGCGGCTGAACTGGAGCGCTACCGTCGGGTGGGGCGCCTGGCAAGTGAAGCGATGAGCGAGGCACTTTTTGCTGCCCGGCCCACCTGGACCGAACGCGATCTCGCGGCGGCCGGGGCCAGGGCTCTATGGACGCGCGGATTACATCCGGCCCTCACCCTCGCGGCAGGCGAAAGACGCCAGTTGCTCTACCGCCACCCCACCCCCACCCGAGAGTTGCTCGGACAAAGGGCAATGCTGGTCTTCTGTGCCAGGGGGCACGGTCTCTATGCCAATCTGACCCGCTTTGTCTCCTTTGGTCCTTTGCCTGAGAGGCATACGCACTCACATCAGGATTTGAGGGAAATTGAAGCGGGAGCCCTCGAATTGTGCCGTCCCGGGGCAGCTCTCAGCCCAATCTATTGGGAGTTCCACCGTGCCTACGTGCATTACGGCTATCCAGACACAATCCGCAAGCAGCACCAGGGAGGACTCACGGGCTACCTGGCCCGCGAAGTCGTCGTCGGTCCGCAGACGCCCGGCGTTCTAGTCGAAGGCATGGTTGTTGCCTGGAACCCCAGCCTACCGGAAGCCAAAATCGAGGACACATTTGCGGTGGGAGCAGGTGGTCTTGAGAACCTTACCCACGACCCCAACTGGCCCTGTGTGCAAGTAGCAGGTCGGCCACGCCCCCTGCCACTGGAGCGCGCATGACCTTTGAACACATATTCGGGACATCTCCCCTTGTGGGAGCAACGGCTCCCGGAAGGGTCAACCTTCTGGGTGAGCACACCGACTACAACGACGGCTTCGTGCTCCCGACCGCTATTCCCCAGTGCACCACTGTGCACCTGGGTCTGAGTCTCGATGGGCAATACCACTTTTACTCAGAAGCGCTCACTCAACGACTTGATCTCGAAAAGGATGCACCCGTCCCACCGGGCTACGCTGCTTATCTACTCGGCTGCATTCGGGTCCTGGAGCAACAAGGGCATTACATCCCACCGCTCAACGCATATGTCACCTCCTCGGTGCCGATCGGGGCGGGTCTCTCCAGCAGTGCGGCCCTGGAGGTTGCAATGTTGAGGGGACTACGGGCATTGCTCGGGCTTGAGCTCGACGATGTGCAGATTGCCCGGCTCGGACAACGGGCTGAGATTGAGTTTGCCGGGGTACGCTGCGGGATTATGGACCAGATGGCCTCGAGCCTGGCCGATACTGCCCATATGCTTTTCCTCGATACCCGCACGCTCGAGCGCCGGGTACTTCCCCTGGTAGCGGGAACCGAGATCCTGGTGATTGACAGCGGTTTCCCACGCACCCTGGCCGGAAGCGGCTACAACCAGCGCCGCGCTGAATGTGAGGCGGCAGCACGGCAATTGGGCGTGCCTGCGCTCAGAGATATCACCGACGTCAAGGCCGTGGAAGTGCTGAGTGAGCCACTGCGTCGCCGAGCCCGTCACGTGGTGAGTGAGAATAACCGCGTGCTCGAAGTACTTCAGGACATCTCGGCAGAGCACTTCGGCCAGTTGATGAACGCTTCCCATGCAAGTCTGCGCGACGATTACGAAGTTTCAGTCGCAGCACTGGATATACTGGTAGCAACCTTGCAGCAGACCCCGGGTGTATTCGGGGCACGGCTTACGGGTGCAGGTTTCGGCGGTGCATGCGTCGCCCTGGTCGTCTTGGGGCAGGCGCAATCAATTGCTCACGATGTGCTCGAGCAATACAACCGCCTAGGGCATGTAGGCAAGCTTCTGGTCCCGCAGTTGACTTAACGACACTTTGAGATTTAGATTTCCTCCTCCGGGCGGAGCCGATTTGCTCTACTTCAGGTGATGATTGTACAGAAAATTAGGATTGCTGTGCGGAGAGCACTACACTTAGCCTCTTGAAAGGCTATTGTGTGCCGTACACATATATTTGGCTGGCCAGAACGTGTCAGTCTCTTTGCCGGGTGCGCGGGCAAGTAGAACAAAGAGGCTGTCTTGCTGGAAGAAAAACGTACATAGGCTCAAAGAACCAAAGGAAGTTATGAAGAATATTGGCTTTTCAGACGTACCCGACTTAATCTGCCTGTCCCATTTGCGCTGGAATTTTGTCTATCAAAGGCCCCAACACCTGTTAAGTCGCTGTGCGCAGGAGAGGCGTGTATTCTTCGTCGAGGAGCCGATATTCGGAGCCGCAGTCCCCGGTCTTGAGATCATACCCAACGAGGATCGGGTCTGGGTGGTAGTTGCACACCTGCCCGACGGTCTGGATGAGGAGGAAATAAACGCAGCTCAACAGACGTTACTTGATGAGCTGATGGTCAATTACGAGATTCACACGTACGTCCTGTGGTACTACACACCGATGGCTCTCGCCTTCACGCAGCACCTGGAGCCACTCGCGCTCGTGTACGACTGCATGGACGAGTTGTCGGCCTTTGCCGGAGCTCCACCTGCACTTGTAAGCCGCGAGTCCGAGCTGCTCAGTCGAGCCGATCTAGTCTTTACGGGCGGCCAGAGCCTCTATCAGGCCAAGCGCGGTCGGCATCCAAATGTTCACGTGTTTCCGAGTAGTGTGGACGCGGCTCACTTCGCCCAGGCAAGACATCCCGGCCTCGAGCCTCCCGACCAGGCGAATATTCCTCACCCGCGCCTCGGTTTCTTCGGAGTACTGGACGAGCGGATGGACCTTGAAGTGCTCGATGGCATAGCCAGGGCACGGCCTGATTGGCATCTGGTCATGGTCGGCCCGACCGCCAAGATTGATCCGGCTACCCTGCCACGGCAGGCGAATATCCACTACCTCGGGCAAAAATCCTACAAGGACTTGCCGGCTTACCTGGGCTCCTGGGATGTAGCTTTGCTGCCGTTTGCACGTAATGCATCGACACGCTTTATCAGTCCCACCAAAACGCCCGAGTACCTGGCGGCGGGTAAACCGGTCGTGTCTACCTCCATCCGTGACGTGGTCCACCCCTACGGCGAGGAAGGTATTGTCCGCATCGCGGACACGGTGGATGCCTTCGTCGAAGCGATCGAAGCAGCTCTAGCCGAAGACCGCGGGGTGTCCGGATGGCAAGACCGGGTTGATACACTGCTTGCCCAGAACTCCTGGGACCAGACCTGGGCGCGCATGATGCAGTTGTTGAATTCGGCTATCAGTACCCATCAATCGAAGGCCATACCGGGTACCGACCGTTTGGTGGCCTACCCTCTGCCTATCCGGGTCACGGGCCAGAACGACGTCAGATTTGACTACTTAATTGTCGGAGCGGGATTTGCCGGCAGCGTTCTCGCCGAGCGTCTCGCAAGCGACGCGGGCAAACGGGTCCTCATTATCGACAAGCGCTCTCACATCGGCGGCAATGCATACGACCACTACGACAATGCGGGGGTACTCGTACACAAGTACGGCCCGCACATCTTTCATACCAATTCGCGGGAGGTCTTCGAGTATCTTTCGCGCTTCACGCCCTGGCGGTCCTACGAGCATCGGGTCCTGGCAAGCGTAGACGGCCAACTTGTCCCCATCCCGATCAACCTCGATACCATCAACCGGCTCTATGGTTTGAAATTGACCTCCTTTGAGGTGACCCAATTCTTCGCATCGGTTGCCGAGCCCAGAGAGCGCCTGCGCACCTCCGAGGACGTTGTAATTAGCAAGGTCGGGCGCGAACTCTACGAGAAATTTTTCCGCAACTACACCCGCAAGCAATGGGGTCTCGACCCGTCCGAACTTGACGCGTCGGTAATCGCCCGCGTACCGACACGCACCAATCGTGACGACCGTTACTTCACGGATACCTACCAGGCCATGCCGCTGCACGGTTATACCCGCATGTTCGAGAACATGTTGGCGAGCCCCAACATCAAGATCATGCTCAATACCGACTACCGCGAGCTTCAGGGTGTCATTCCCTACCGGGAAATGATTTACACCGGCCCGATCGATGGATTCTTCGACTGCCGTTACGGAAAACTCCCTTACCGTTCACTGGAGTTCAAGCACGAGACGCACAATGCAGCGGTCTTCCAGCCCGCCCCGGTGGTGAATTATCCCAACGAGCATCTATATACGCGGGTGACCGAATTCAAGTACCTCACCGGTCAGGAGCACGGCAAAACCAGCATTGTCTACGAGTATCCCCGTGCCGAGGGTGACCCGTACTACCCGGTGCCAAGACCCGAGAACACCGAACTCTACAAAAAATACCAGGCGCTAGCCGAGGTGACGCCCGGTGTAAGCTTTGTGGGAAGGCTTGCAACCTACAAGTACTACAACATGGATCAGGTCGTGGCTCAGGCCCTGAGCACCTACACCAAATTAAGCAACTCCGACCGCGTGGAACTCAACGGGGGACGGCATGACGCTGAGACTATCCGTTCCACCCCTTGAGCTATGGGGAGGAATAGAGTGTACGGTCAACCGCGTCGGTGACCTCTACTTCGACCAGCTGATGCGCAATGGTCACGCCACGCGTATTGGCGATCTCGATTTGTTTGCCGGATTGGGGTTACGCACTCTGCGTTACCCTGTGCTCTGGGAACGCACCTCACCCGGCCCACCCGAGCAAGCCAATTGGTCCTGGGCAGACGTACGGCTCGCCCATCTGCAGCGGCTCGACATCCGCCCAATCATTGGTCTTGTGCATCACGGCAGCGGTCCACACTACACAAGCCTTATCGATCCCGCTTTTGCCGAGGGATTAGCCCGGTACGCCGCCGCGTTCGCCGCGCGCTATCCCTACCTGGACCGCTACACACCCGTCAATGAGCCTTTGACCACGGCACGCTTCAGTGGGCTGTATGGTCACTGGTATCCTCACGGCCGCGATGACCTGACCTGGGTGCGTGCGTTGTTGATCCAGTGCCGGGCAGTTGTACTCTCGATGCAGGCCATTCGTGCGATAAATCCCGATGCACAATTAGTACAGACCGAGGATCTGGGCAAGGTCTTCAGTACGCCCCGGCTTGCCTACCAGGCGGAGTTTGAGAACGAGCGCCGCTGGCTCAGCCTGGATCTGCTGTGTGGACGAGTAAACCGCGCTCATGCCCTTTACGGTTACTTACGCTGGGTCGGCATCGATGAGGCAGAACTTAACTGGTTTCTCGAACACCCTTGCCCACCCGATCTGATTGGCATCAATTACTACCTGACTAGCGAGCGCTTTCTCGATGAGCGCCGGGAGCGCTACCCGGCTCACACACACGGCGGCAATGGGCAGGATACATACGCAGATATCGAGGCAGTGCGCGTACGCGCCGCGGGCCTTGCCGGGGTCGGCTCCCTGATCGAAGAGGCATGGGAGCGTTTTGGGTTGCCGCTTGCTGTGACCGAGGCACATCTTGGTTGTACACGCGAGGAGCAATTGCGCTGGCTGATGGAGGTATGGGAGGCAGCTCGCGCCCAGCGGGACCGGGGTGCAGACGTGCGTGCCGTAACCGTCTGGTCTTTGCTGGGTGCCTATGACTGGAACAGCCTATTGACCCGCACCGAGGGGCATTACGAATCAGGGGTGTTCGATTTGCGTGGACCCGAACCCCGGCCGACCGCACTTGCCCGGATGGTGCGCGACCTCGCAGCCGGACAAGAGCCCGGGCACCCTGTCCTCGGTTCACTGGGCTGGTGGCAACGCCCGAAGCGCCTGCTCTACTCACCAGTGAGCCCGGAGCCCGAAGCCCTGCTCCCTCGCCTGCGCCGGTGCGCGCGCCCGCTCTTGATTACCGGGGCGACAGGGACACTGGGCAGTGCCTTCGCACGGTTGTGTGAAGGTCGCGGCCTTCCCCACCATCTTCTCACCCGTACCCAAATGGACATTGCCGATCCGCAAGCGGTCGAAACAGTGTTACGCGAGTTGCAGCCCTGGGCTGTGATCAACGCTGCCGGGTACGTGCGCGTGGACGACGCTGAACACCAAGTCCAGGTCTGTCACCGCGAGAATGCCAATGGTCCCGCTCTCCTTGCCGCTGCCTGCGCGCGGCATAATGTGGCTCTGCTCACTTTCTCTTCGGACCTTGTATTCGACGGTAGCGGCGTTACTCCCTATGTGGAAAGTGCTACCGTCGCCCCGCTCAACGTCTATGGACGCAGCAAGGCGGAGGCGGAGGAGCGTGTTTTGCAGGCTCTGCCCTCGGCCCTTATCGTCCGCACGAGTGCCTTCTTCGGACCATGGGACGAGTACAATTTCGTGACCGTTGCGCTGCGCACAATGGCAGCCGGGCAGACCCTTGTAGCCGCTGGGGATATGGTCGTCTCGCCAACCTACATCCCGGATCTGATACACGCGAGTCTCGATTTGCTCATCGACGGTGAAGCTGGACTCTGGCATCTTGCCAACCTCGGGGCCACCACCTGGGCGGACTTTGCACAGTTGACAGCTAACCTCGCCGGTATCGACAGTCGCATCGACGTACGCTCCACCCAGAGTCTCGGCCTGAGCGCGACACGCCCCCGATACAGCGCCCTCGGTAGCGAGCGGGCCACACTGCTTCCCTCTCTTGAGAATGCCCTGGGCCGCTATTTAAGCGAGCGCCGTGGTGTCCCTGTGTGAGGAATAATCGGAGGATTACCCTCCCTGCGCGGCGGCAAGTTCGGCATCTTTCGCCTTTACACCATCCAGCATGCACAGTTCGTACCGTGCGCCCAATTCCTCTAGTAGAGCGAAAGTGGCAGTGGACCGCTTGTTCGGTGAGTGGTAGAGCGTGATTTTGCCGTCGGTGCTCATCTAGTAGCTCCTCTGTTGTCTGGCGGGGGCAGTCATTCTTGTGGACAAATGTACCATGATATCACCTCGACCTTCACTGTCGGTAACTGACCCTCAGCTGTTGCACTTCATTTTTAAATTGGCGGTAGCATAAATTGTTCAGTAGACCCAAGCAGTTGCTCGGGTCTGCTCAACTAACCCCGTGAACACTACTCAGGAGACATTTCATGTCTAGCACCATGACTGAGACTGAGCTACTCGAGCGCTATGCCACCGGAGAAAGAGACTTTAGAGGCGCAAACCTGAGCGCGCTCGACTTGAGGGAAGCGAACTTGAGAGGAATCATCCTTCAGGGAGCCAACCTTTGTGATGCCATATTGCTCAACACTGACTTAATAGATGCTGATTTGAGCGAGGCTGACTTGAGTCAGGCGAGCTTGCAAAAAGCTGACCTGACCCAGGCGAACCTGGAAGGCGCTAAATTACGCAAAGCGGATATGAGAGAAGCCAGGCTGCATGGTGCCAAACTGCGAGGAGCCAATTTAGCGGAGGTCAATCTTTCCAGTGCTGATTTAAGAGAAGCCGATTTGAGAGAAGTCATTCTTTGCAGAGCCGATCTCATGCAGACCGGTTTTCTCAAGGCTGATTTGTGCGGTGCTGATTTGAGAGGTGCCGATCTATTTCAGGTTCGTCTCAAAGAGGCGTATTTTGATGGAAAGACCCAATTTGATCCTGGGTTTGAGCCGAGCGCGCTAGGGATGCAGCATCTAGAGTGACGCTATGGGTGAGAAGGCCTTTTGTTTGCGAAAACTTGCAACCCCACCATCTAAGGACATTAGCCGATGCTGTGTGTCGACGATCTCTCCAGGCTTGAATTATTTCAACACCTGCCCCGGGAACGACTGCATTGGGTGTGTGATCGGGCTCGAAAAGTCGAGCTGGCTGCCGGAGAAACCCTGGTGCAGGAGGGTGATCCCGCACGGGGAGTGTTTGTTTTAATCGCCGGTCAGGTTGGCATTACGCGGTTCAGCGAAGGAATAGACATCCCGCTCGGACAACACAAAGCCCCCGAATTCTTTGGTGAAACGCCGATCCTCACGGATGAACCGGTTCCCGTCAATTTGCACGCACTTACTGACTGTCTGACGTACGAAATTGACGGTGATGACTTTCGCATCCTGCTGCACGAGTGTCGAGATTTTGGGCGGGCCGTGTATCGAGTCATGGCAAAACGGCTACGCGGGGTCGAATCGTTTGTTCGCGGTCGGGAGAAGATGGCGGCATTGGGAACCCTATCCGCCGGGTTGGCCCATGAGCTGAATAACCCGGCAGCAGCTGTCGTACAGGCTTTGAGAGATGTGATTCCAGCATTGATGGAGCTACAGCGGATGAGCCTGGTCTACGGGCAGCGCAATGTCGAGGAAGCTCATACTCATCAATGGCTACAAGCCCGCGACGATGGTTACGAGACCATCCTGCACAATCACCTGGACCTGACGATACTCAGCGATCGCGAAGAGCAGTTGCTGGAGTGGCTGGAAACCTATGGGGTAGCCAACCCCTGGAACCTGGCTGAACCGCTCGCGAGTGGCGGCGTTACAGTGGAGGTATTAGAAAATCTGACCGCACGGTGGCAGAATGACCCCACCGAGCTTAGAGACATGGGCGTGCGGTGGCTGGCACTCTCGTTTGATGTTATGTCGATGATTAAAAGCGGGCTGCGAGGGGCAGAACGTATTTCTGAGCTTGTGCAATCGATGAAGTCTTACTCCTACCTTGACCAAGGAGTGCAGCAATTGGTGGATGTGCATCAGGGGATTGAGGACACCTTGCAAATCTTTTCGCATCGGCTCAAGCCGGGCACTGAAGTGCAGCGTTGCTATGACCGCAACCTGCCTGAGATTAACGCCTACGGCAGTGAACTGAATCAGGTTTGGACGCACTTAATTGATAACGCGATCGATGCAATGAATAGCAAAGGTACCCTCAAAATCACGACCGCCCGCGATGGTAACTCTGTTTGCGTCGAAATCACGGATTCTGGTGTGGGCATTCCGCCTGAAATTCAGTCGCGCATTTTTGAAACCTTCTTTACAACCAAGCCCGTGGGCAAAGGTACAGGTCTAGGTCTGGATATTGTCAGGCGGATTGTAGAAAATCGTCACCAGGGAACGATCGCCCTGGAGTCGCAGCCTGGAGCAACTCGCTTCTCGATTCGCTTGCCGTTCGCAGCCTTGAAGAATTAAGCAAACCCTTCGCAGGTGATTTCCGTGGCTAAACCCGTCATTCTGACTGTCGATGATGATCCAGAAGTCTTGCAGGCCGTGGCACGAGATTTGCGTAAGCAGTACGGCGAGCGCTTTCGGATCATGCGTGCCGATTCGGGTGCAGCGGCGATTGACGCCACCCAAAAGCTCAAGCTCCGTAACGAACCTGTTGCCCTGTTTCTAGTCGATCAGCGCATGCCCCAGATGAATGGGGTCGAGTTTCTAGAGCAGGCGCTCCAGATTTTCCCGAGCGCGAAACGGGCACTCTTGACCGCTTACGCGGATACCGACGCGGCGATTCGAGCCATCAACAGCACGCAAATCGATTACTACCTGTTGAAGCCATGGGACCCGCCCGAAGAAAGACTCTACCCGGTCCTGGACGATCTCCTGGACGATTGGTTCGCCACTTTCCGTCCGGCCTTTGAAGGAATTCGCGTGATCGGCAATCGCTGGTCGCCGCAGTCGCACGACATGAAAGACTTTTTAGCCCGCAATCAAATTCCCTATCAGTGGTTGGATATCGAGCTATCCGAGGAGGCACAGAGGCTCGCGACCTTTGCCAATTGCGATCGCCTGTCCCTACCGTTGGTACTTTTTAGCGATGGCGACAGTCTGGTTCAGCCGTCGATTACCCAGGTTGCTGGGAAAATCGGACTTCGCACCCAGGCCGAGAAACCATTTTACGACTTGATTATCGTCGGAGGTGGACCTGCCGGACTCGCTGCTGCCGTTTACGGCGCATCGGAGGGACTGCGTACGGTCATGATCGAACGTGAAGCACCCGGAGGACAGGCCGGAACCAGTTCACGGATCGAAAACTACTTGGGCTTTCCATCGGGCTTAAGCGGAAGTGATTTGGCCCGTCGAGCCGTGGCTCAGGCAAAACGTTTCGGGGTAGAGATTCTCAGCCCCCAGGCAGTGACGGGAATGCGCGTGGAAGATCCCTACCGATTCATCACCTTGTCGGATGGTAGTGAAATTAGTTGCCACGCCCTGATTCTGGCCCTGGGCGTGTCGTGGCGACGGTTGGATGTCCCCGGACTCGAGCGGCTTACCGGGGCTGGTGTGTATTACGGAGCGGCTCAAACCGAAGCTCTCACCTGTGAGGGCGAAGATGTCTACATCATCGGTGGCGCAAACTCGGCCGGACAAGCGGCAATGTATTTTTCGAAGTATGCGCGTCAAGTGACGATGCTGGTACGCGGCGAGTCGCTAACCAAAAGTATGTCGCAGTATTTAATCGAGCAAATTGCCGAAACCCCGAACATTACCGTGCAGATCCACTCTGGCGTAGTCGAAGCGAAAGGGGAAACGAGTCTGGAAGCCATCGTGATTGAGAACGTGATCACGGGTGAAACTGCAACGGTTCCCGCCGTGTCATTATTTATCTTTATTGGCGCCGTTCCACGCACTGAATGGCTGGATGGCGTAGTACAACGCGACGATCGGGGTTTTGTGATCACTGGCCCTGACCTGAAAAGTGAAGCGACACGAGCGGGTGTTCATCGTCCGAAAGGCTGGCGGCTTGATCGCGATGCCTATTTACTTGAAACCAATATTCCCGGCGTATTTGCGGTAGGAGATGTGCGGCATGGCTCAATCAAGCGGGTGGCATCAGGAGTCGGTGAAGGTTCGATCTGCGTTCAGTTTGTGCATCAGTATCTCGCCAATGTCGGGTCTTGAAGTTGAGGTCGCTGAAAATTCACACCGCTTGAAAATGACTAACCCTTATGAAAATTGATACTTTACGTCGAGTGCCGTTGTTTGCACACCTTCATGATGATCAGTTGCAGTGCATAGCGAAACTGGGCACAGAAATCAGACTCGATCGCGGAACTCAAATTGCCAGGCAGGGCGATCCGCCTGACGGATTCTACATCATTCTCGATGGGCAGATCGATTGGACTCGAAACGTTAAGGGAGAGGTTATTCCGGCGGTAACATTGGGTGCAGGAGAGGTGTTTGCCGAACTGATTTTACTGTTGGATGAGCCATATCCAACTAGTGGACGGGCGCTCACCAGCGTGCATCTGTACAAGCTTACACCCGACGACTTTTGGAAGATGCTGGAACTGTGCCCTGGTGTGATGCGGGGCATTCTCAAGATTGCCGTCCAGCGCTCGCAAATCCACGAAACCGTTACCCAACAGCAGGCAAAGCTGATCTCCCTCGGTACCTTGTCGGCGGGTCTTGCCCACGAGTTGAATAACCCTGCCGCTGCTGTCCGCAGCAACGTCAAAAACCTGGAAGCAGCGCTACAAACCCTACCCCCGCTCGCACTCAAGCTGCACCGGCAACCGATGACGGAGGAGCAGATTGCCTTTCTGAGCGACTTGTACAACCGCACTACTACAGTTGCGCTCAGTGGGGGTCAACTCGATTCAATTGCTCAGAGTGAAGCGGAAGACGAGATCACCGAATGGCTGGAAGCTCATGAGGTTGCAGATGCCTGGAAACTGGCTCCTATGTTGGTGAGTGCCGGAATGGACGTAGGGCAGTTGGACGAGGTGACTGCTCAGGTCACGGCGGATTGTTTGGAGTGTGTGCTGACCTGGCTCGAAACCACTCTCACCGGCATCAAACTGTTAGAAGACATCAAGCTCGGCTCAATGCGGATTTCAGAACTAATCACCGCGATGAAGAATTACTCCTACATGGATCAAGCACCGCTGCAAACAATCGACGTGCATGAGGGCATCGAAAACACGCTCATCATCTTAAAGCACAAGCTGAAGTACGGCACGGTGGTGAAGCGTGAGTACAAAGAATTACCTCGCATCTGCGCCTATGGTCCGCAGCTCAATCAGGTGTGGACGAATCTGATTGACAACGCCATTGATGCCGGCACTGGCAAAGGTCATCTGTGGATACGCACATCGGTCGAAGGTGAGTATATCCTGGTTGAAATTGCTGATGACGGGGTAGGTATTTCGACCGACGTGCAATCGCGGATCTTTGACCAGTTTTTCACCACCAAGGAAGTTGGCAAAGGTACAGGCTTAGGGCTCGACATCGCCCGCCGCATTGTGCTTGGACACAAAGGCAAGATCAGCTTTGAGTCCAGGCCAGGAAATACCCGCTTTCAAGTGCGCTTGCCCATCCATTTATCAAAGTAATTTTGTCGGGAGCAAACTGGTCATTCAGCTCAGCCATCTTATGATAAAGTTCCTAACTTTACCGAGAAGGCACCAGGCTGAGTCATCGGCTGCGAAGAAGATCAACCTTCCCATCCAAGCACGCCTTTTTTGCGACAGTGCCTTACGGAATGTACGCTATTCGGCAGTCACTTCTGCGACTGCTTACTCCCCGGCA
>JACMIX010000321.1 GCA_014380935.1 Gloeobacterales cyanobacterium ES-bin-141
CGAGAAGTTGAGAGCCTCGGCCACGGCCACAAAGTAACGTAGGTGCCTCAGTTCCATAGGTGCCAGTTATATCAATAAAGCATCACAGCAATTAAAACACGGTCTTTCACTTATTAATGGCGAAGCTTTATTCTGCAGGGTGTGAGCAGTACACGCTACCTGGAGGGAGAAAATGAACGCTTCGACAAGCAATGCCGGACTGTGTGCAACTACAGTGCAGCCCCTGCTTACCCCGGTTCAAGTCGGTCCCTACAGGCTGCGAAACCGGATCGTCATGGCTCCCCTTACCCGGATGCGGGCAGGCGCGGGCGGTATTCCTCAATCGATGAACGCACTCTATTACGGCCAGCGCGCATCGGCAGGCCTCGTAATCGCCGAGGCGACGCCAATCTGCGCCGGGGCAATGGGTTATATCCACCAACCTGGCATCTTCAACGAGGCTCAGGTGGAAGGCTGGAAGCGGGTTACAGAAGCAGTCCAGGCCGAGGGAGGCACTATTTTTCTTCAGCTTTTTCACCCCGGACGCATGTCGCACCCGTTGCTCTTGAACGGTCAATTGCCCGTCGCCCCATCGGTCTTAGCTTCGGGTGAGTCTTCGCCGACAGCGGCAGGAATGCAACCCCACCCTCTCCCCCGCGCTCTTGCCACCGAGGAGATAGCGGGAATTGTTGCGAACTATGCCCGCGCCGCCCGGCTTGCCGGTGCCGCTGGTTTTGACGGGGTGGAGATTCACGCCGCCAATAGCTACCTTATCGAGCAATTTCTACACGATGGCAGCAATCGGCGCACTCATTACTACGGCGACTCGATTGCAAACCGCACCCGCTTTTTAATCGAAGTCATAGAAGCAGTGATCGAGGTATGGGGAGCGGAGCGCGTGGGTGTACGTCTTTCCCCGAGCAACACCCGGGGCGGCATGGGCGATTCGGACCGCTGGGCACTCTACGCCCACGTGGTATCCGAACTCAATGCCCGACAGCCCGCCTATATTCACCTGGTCGAACCCCGCGTCTCCGGCAACTTCGATGTCGAGCCCGAGTTCGATTTGGGTGCCGGGCGCTTTCGACCACTGGTCACAGGTCAGACAAAGCTCATCTCGGCGGGCGGCCACTCCCAAATGTCGGGCAACCGGATCATCGAGAAGGGCGAGGCAGACCTGGTGGCCTTTGGTCGCTCCTTCCTTGCCAACCCCGATCTGCCTCGCCGCTTCGCATTAGACGCACCCCTCAACGACTACGACCGGCCGACTTTCTACGGCGGTACGGAGAAAGGGTACATCGACTACCCATTCTTGAGCGACGCCCCACACCTGGAAGGATCGACCTGATGCGCATCTCGCTCGGATTGCTCGGACTCGCGGCCTTTACAGTGGCAGCAGACGCACGGGTACTCGATCCGCTCCTGCCCGTCATCGCCGACGAGTTTCACACTGGGATCGGCACAGTTGGCCTGCTCGTCACTGCCTACACGGTTCCCTACGGGCTCTTTCAACTGGTTTACGGACCGCTGGGCGACCGCGTGGGCAAGTTAAAGGTGATTACCGCGGCAATGGTCGCTTTTGCCCTGGGGACGGCGGGCTGCGTGTTCGTTCACGACGTGGCCCTCCTTGCCCTGCTACGCTTCCTGACCGGCATGGTGGCGGCGGCAGTGATCCCGCTGTCGCTCGCCTATATTGCCGACAACTTCCCCTATCAGGAACGCCAGGCCGCTCTTGGCAAATACATGAGTGCAGTTGTACTGGGCCAGATCCTTGGCAGCAGCCTGGGAGGAATCTTTGGTGAATATTTTGGCTGGCGCGATATCTTCCTCGTCTTCGGGCTCTTCTCGCTCCTGGTAGCGGTGGCTCTGTGGCGCGGCATGAAGTTTGCAGTCGAGCCTCAGCCCAGGGCCACGCTCAAGACCGGTTCAGTGTTCAAACCCTACTGGCAGCTCCTGAAGCGTGGCGATGCCCGCAGCGTCATCATCGCGGTATTTATCGAAGGCTTCTTTTTGTTCGGCGCTTTCGCCTACATCGGTGCCTTTTTGAGGGACCGCTACAGCCTGTCCTACGTGGTCATCGGCTTCCTGCTGAGCGGCCTCGGGGTCGGTGGCCTCATCTACAGCGCCTCGGTCAAACAGTTGGTCCGCCTCGGCGAGAACAACCTGATTGGCATCGGTGGGTTGCTGGTATGCGGGAGTTATATCGCCATCGCCACCATCCAGAATTGGATGCTGTTTATTCCCCTCGCGGTCTTTATGGGTCTGGGTCTCTACATGTTGCACAACACGCTTCAGACCCGAGCGACCGAGCTCACCCCCGAGGCCCGCGGGACAGCGGTGTCACTATTTGCCTTCAGCGTCTTTCTTGGGCAGGGGGTCGGGTCCGCCGTCTTCGCCCTGGCCGTCAGCAGTGTGGGATACCTGCCGTGTTTTATCGCTGCCGGTCTGGCGATTGCCGCTATGGCCTTCTGGTTGAGCAGTCAGTCACCCGTGGTCCCGGCCCTGCGTCAGTCTTGACCGCGCCGCGCACTTGCACCGGTAGTGCCTTCAAGGCATCAAAGCAATCATAATTCGGAGGTTTTAATGACTGAAGACTTCGTAGATCGCTGGACCCTGACGGGACGCAAAGCTCTGGTAACCGGGGCCAGTCGCGGCATCGGCAGGGCTGTCGTCGAGCAGTTGTGTGCTTGGGGAGCTACGGTCCTCGCGGTCGCCCGAGGGCCTGAGAGCCTGGCAGAAAGTCTCACCGGCTGGCGGGAGCAGGGGTTGCAAGTCTTTGGGGTAGCCGCCGATGTCTCGGAATCCGGGGGCCGGGAACGCATCTGGGCCGAGGTCAAAGCCCTGGGAGGGCTCGACATCCTCGTCAACAACGCCGGCACCAACCTCCGCCGCAAGGTCCTCGAATACACCGCCGAGGAGTACGAATTTTTGCTGCGGACCAACCTTACTTCCGCCTTCGAGATGAGCCGCGAGGTCCACCCGTTCTTAAAGGTGCGGGGAGGGAGCATCGTTCAGATCGGCTCGGTGGCAGGTCTCACAGCCATGCGCACAGGCATTCCCTACGGCCTGGCCAAGGCCGCCCTGGTGCAACTGACCCGCGGCCTCGCAGTGGAGTGGGCCTCGGACCGCATCCGCGTCAACACGATCGCCCCCTGGTTCATTCGTACACCCCTGACCGAGCCGCTATTAGGCCAGGCACAGATCCTCGAAGAGATCGTGCGCCGCACACCCATGGCCCGCGTCGGCGAACCCGAGGAGGTGGCGGATCTGGCGACCTTCTTGTGCATGGACGCTGCCTCGTACATCACAGGCCAGACCATCGCCGTCGATGGTGGGTTTCTTGCCCACGGATTTTGATTACCCACTAGGAGAGTAAAACCATGACCACTCAACCCGACTACTTCAGCAAATACGAGAACCTCCACTTTGCTCGCGACGAGGAGGGTGTGCTCGAAGTGCGCATGCACACCAATGGCGGGCCGCTGGTGTTCACGGGCAAAACCCACCGTGAGTTTCCGGATGCCTTCTACGACATCAGCCGCGACCGCGACAACCGCATCGTCATCCTCACCGGTACGGGTGATGCCTGGATAGCTCAAATTGATTTTGCGAGCCTGGGCGACGTCACCGATCCGCGCGAGTGGGACAGGACTTTTTGGGAGGGCAAAAAGGTCCTTCAGAACCTGCTTGACATCGAAGTGCCCGTGATTTCAGCCGTCAACGGTCCCGCCCTGCTGCACAGCGAGTACATCCTCACCACCGATATCGTCCTTGCCGCCGAGAACGCAGTCTTCCAGGACATGCCTCACCTGAACGCGGGGATCGTTCCCGGCGATGGTGTACACATCCTCTGGCCCCTGGTGCTGGGATCTATTCGTGGCCGCTATTTCCTGCTCACTCAGCAAACGCTCACCGCCCATCAAGCACTCGACCTGGGAGTCGTCAACGAAGTGCTGCCGGGGGACCAACTGATGGCCCGGGCACGAGAACTGGCTCACCAACTGGCCAAGCAACCCACCCTCAACCTGCGCTATACCCGCGTAGCCCTTACCCAACGGCTCAAGCGGTTGGTGCAGGAAGGCCTCGGCTATGGCCTGGCCCTGGAGGGGATCACCGCAAGCGACCTGCGCAACGCCCAGCACTGAACATACCCCAAGTCAAAGGAGAAAAAGATCATGATCGACCTGTACGCCTGGAGCACACCTAACAGCATCAAAGTACCGATTTTGCTCGAAGAACTGGGTGCCGCCTATACCGTCAAGCCCGTCAACATCCGTCAGGGCGAGCAAAAATCCCCCGAGTTCCTCAAGCTCAATCCCAACGGCAAAGTACCGCTCATCGTTGACCACGAAGGTCCTGAGGACACAATCACGGTCGTCGAATCGGGGGCAATCTTGCTCTACCTGGCCGAAAAGTACGCTCGATTCATCCCAACCCAGCCGGTGGCCCGAGTGCGCTGTC
>JACMIX010000322.1 GCA_014380935.1 Gloeobacterales cyanobacterium ES-bin-141
GCGTGGTCGGGGTACTGCAACCCACCAAGTGGCGTCTTCGTTGCCCAACACCGCCTCTCTTTCAAGCCTCTCGCCGATGGCGAGGGCTGCGGCCATGAGGGCCTCCCAATCCACCGTCGGTCCGTCGCTGAGCACTCGACACCGTTCGCGGCGCGGTGTCAGCAGGGACGCTTCGACAAGCCAGCGTTGGCGCTGCCGGTCCGCCTCGTTCAAGCCCTGTAGGCGCGTCGCCGCCGCTGACAGGCCCGAGAGCGTGAAAAAATCCTTTAAGTGCAGATCACTTCCCCACAGGTCGCGGCTGGCCGGGTGGGCAACGAAGCGAGGTATATCTCCCCGGTCGAGGTCGCTCAGTTCGCAGCGCAGCAAATCTTCGGCACTGGGTAATTCCAAGCGGCCTAACTGTGCTAGAAAGTCACCCCGACCGCGTTCACAGCGCAGCCTGTTCGGGGCGAGGCTTTCCCCAAGGGTGCGCGCATAGGTCCAGGTCGGGCGGCATAGAACGCGCACCTCGGCAAGCGCGAACCGGTCCAGTATCCCCCCCGGTGCGAGCCACTCTTCCCGCCGCTCGGCGAGCAACCGGTAGGCAACGTCGAAGCCTGCAAGGATCTGCGGCTTGTATTTCGCCGCACTCGGCAGTGCATCGTCTAACCGTGGACGGTGCGAATGGCCAATTCGCCCGCTACGTAGCCAGAGCAGTCGCATACGGTCGGTACCGGGTTCTTGCCAGTGGGGTTTGGCCTTTGGCAACAGAGCACCTGGCTCAGCACTGAGGGCACTGATGTCCACTGCTTCCGTGCCGTCTTCTGCGACCACCCGGCAGGGCAACAACCCGAGGCGGAGCACAGATGTCCACTGCGCTGCTTTGAGCCGCGCTTCTGCCCCGCTAACCTCCCCCGGCCAGATTGGCTGCAACAGACCTTCAAGATCGACTAAAACGGGGTGCTCGCCTGTGGCAACAACGTTCTCGTAATAAAAGTCCGTGCCTCCGAGAATGTACAGGAGTGCCAGGTAACCGCCCGCCCGCTGATAGAAGCGCCGCACCTCCGCCTCACTGCAACAAGGTTGCCAGTCTACAAACTCTACCCAGCCGTAGCTCTCTCGTTCCAGCACCCAAAGGGTGCGAAAAGCCGGGGACCAACCGCAGCAGTTTAGCCAGTCGAGCGCCGCCTGAAAGTGCGTGTCCACAGCCAGGGAGCGAGGCTTGTAGACCAACCGCAGCCCCGAAGCGAACGTGGCTATCAGGGTACAGCGCTTACTATGACGATCCCCCGTGCGCTCTAGGTGAGTAAGCGTCCCTATTGTCACTTCGCCGGTCAGTACCTGCAGTTCAGGCCAATCGGCCAGGAGCCTGGCACCGAACTCCACACTGCTCTCGACCCAGGTGTCTACCTCCTCAATCAGCAACCGGGCAAGTACCGGGTATTCCTTCATCAGATCGAGGGCACTTCGAGGACGACAACAATCCGACATAAAGCGGGAGTAGCGCTCAGTAGGGGTATCCCCGTGCAACTTGCCTCGGGAGGCACCAAGGTGCATCTCAAGCACCAGCGCTCGCTCTACTAAATGGGCCAATCGTTCGTTCAAGCCTTTCAGAAGGGCTTTGGCCTCAAAGGTTGGCCCCTCAGACGGCATGGTTAAAGTGGTCAGTCGCTGCACCAATCGTTGCTGTGCGCTGGTGACTAGCGGTGCGACGAAGTGTAATGGCCCAGGAGGCTCATAATAAGTTGCCGCAGCCCAGCTCCAGCGAGGGAGCACCCCCCGCGATCTCGTCCAGTTCGTCCTCATCCAGGAGCTCTCCTTGCGGTTCTACCGGCGAGGGCGCAAGTGCAGCCTGCTCCTCCGGACTCAGCTGCTTGCGGAAGTCCTCATCCTTCCAGGACCGCTCCGTCCGATCATTGTTCGGTGTCATATCACTACTTCTAAACTCTGCGTCTTGAGCATAGCGCTGGATCAAGCCGGTTAATTTTCCGAATTTTGCAGGAATATAATCGGATTTTTTGCTTTGCATACAGACGCCCACGATCAGTTTTTGAGAAAACAGAGCTCAGCATTTCTGGAAGACATTCTTCAGTCCGAAGGACCGAATAGCGCGGCTAAGTGCCAAGCTTTTGTAAACGATCAAAACTTTTATCAACAACGAGAAAAAACTGAATAGTGGGTTGGTTAGGGATTATTGATAAATTGTTTCTTGTAGGTGACTCTCAACAAACTACCGAATGCTTGAGTACCTAGCATGAACACCGTTCAACAGATCCTTAACCCAATAGTATCTGGGAAATTCTGACGCTTCAATAAGCAGAGGAATGCGACTGCTAGTGCTCCGTTACGCCTCGTTCGGAACAGCAGCAAGCGTCACGATTCTTTCGGTAGTTTACGCAGTAGAGTGACCTACTTATTAGTGTCCAATGTCAACTTTAACTAACGAAAGGAGCCCACCATGTCAATGATTCAGCAAGATCCCGAGAGTAGCCAAAACCCCGAGCTGTTGAAGCTCGATGAGAACGGTGAGGTCATCGTCAACGATCCCAACATAGCCAAGCGGAGCGAAGAGCTGAGCGATGCCGAACTCGAGGATGTAGCGGGGGGTTGTACAGCAAATAACTGTCCCAGGTTAACGGAGTAAGGTAAGCTCAAGGTCTGTCATCCGGTTATGTAGCGGGGGGTGGTATAACAATTAATTTCAGCTGCTAACTGAACACTTTGTGCTATCGTCTCGACTCATAAAGCGGTTCTCTTCGAGGGAACCGCTACTTTTCAAACTACAGCCCACAGTAGGCGATATCGCGAGTTCAGTATTGCACTCAGAAGAAGTCAAATTTAGGAGATGCTATGGCCATTTCAACTCTAGATGCAACGCGTAGCGAACAGGAACTACTTCGCCGGGGGAAACTGGTAACGAACAAGAATTTTCAACTCATTCTTTTGCCCACGGAGCAGTGTAACTTCCGCTGTGTTTACTGCTACGAGGATTTTGCTGTCGGGCGTATGAAGCAGGAGGTGGTGCAAGGGGTAAAGGCACTGCTTGACCGCCGCTCTCTCAGCCTGCATTACCTAAACCTCTCCTGGTTCGGTGGAGAGCCCCTGCTCGCCAAGGATATCATCCTTGATGTGGCAGGACACGCTACCGAATTGGCGCGGAAGTCCCAGTTCAATTACTCCAGCAATATAACGACGAACGGCTACCACCTTGACATGACCACCGCTACGGCGCTGGTACAGGTGGGAGTGAACAGCTACCAGATCTCGTTAGACGGTCCACCCGATGTTCATAACCGTACCCGACGGCGTGCCGATGGCAGTGGTACCTTCGAGCGCATCTGGACGAATCTGATGGGCCTGCGTGCAAGTTCTCTACCAGTGCGGATCATGCTGCGAGTCCATTTCAGCGCCGACACTTGCGAACTGCTTAACCCGCTAGTCGATGCTCTGCGCGACACCTTCCTAGATGACCCCCGCTTCTCGGTGTTCTTCAAAGGCGTCGAGCACCTGGGCGGCCCCAATGACGCCGAGATCCGGGTTCTGTCTAAGGCCCAGCAAGCAGCTGTAATCGCACGCTTGCAGGCCCGGCTGCGCGGGGGGGATTCCAGCCCTGTCAACATCCATGAGATCGGCGACGATTATGTCTGCTACGCGGCCCGTCCCAACTCCTTGATGATCCGCGCAAATGGGGACGTCGGCAAATGCACAGTCATCCTCAACGACGAGCGCAACAAGGTGGCGACGCTGCGGCCGGACGGCACCCTGGCGCTGGTGCCTGGCCGGCTTGGTCCCTGGGTGCGCGGCATCGAATCGCTCGATCC
>JACMIX010000323.1 GCA_014380935.1 Gloeobacterales cyanobacterium ES-bin-141
GTTCTAAAATAGGCACGACAGATATACCGGACCGCGTACTACTTCATAATCCGGTTCATAGTTGTGATCGCAGTCCTATCAGGTTCTGCCGGTCCCCTCCGAGCCGATGTGCTCATCGAGATCCAGGGGGCCGTCCGGCAGCCGGGGACCTACTTCGTCGCGGACCGTGCGACGCTCGCCGAGGTAGTCCGCACCGCCGGTGGGCTGAGTACTCAGGCGAACCGGACCGGGCTCAATCTCACGCGGCGCATCGCGCCCTCCCAAAGCGGCAATAAGGTCATCGTCACGATCCCGTTCGTAAACGGCACCAACCGACCAGTCATTGCAACTTCCTCACCTGCTCCGGCGAGGACGCTCAATGCCACATCCACATCCACCGATACGCTCGCCACGGGCGCAGACCCCAGTGCCGAATGGCCGATCGCGGGGATCAGAGGCTGGGATATCGGACGGTTTCCCCTGAGGGTGTGGGTCGAATCGCTTGCGGGCGAGAGCGATCTGGAGAGCCGTTACCCACCGGCGATGCTCGACGCGCTGCAACTATGGAATCAGGCCTGGCTCGACATTGGCGTTGGCAAACCGGCCTTTCGCCTCGTCTCCCGGCCCGAAGAAGCGGATGTCCTGGTGCGCTGGCGCAAACTGCGCAAAGAAATTGTCGGCCAATCGACCCTGGGCCACGCAGTCCCGGTCAGCGACATGGTCGTTTTTCGGCTGCCGGGGGACCAGACCCGTCAACAATACCTCTGGTCCCGGTTGAAGCAGGCTTACGTCGAACTGGACCTCGTAACATCAACCGGTAAGCTTTACAACCGACACGCCATGTTCCTGATCGCCGCCCACGAATTGGGTCATGCTCTCGGGCTCGATCACAACCAGGATGTCCGGGACCTGATGTATCCGAGCATCAATGTGCCGGTTGACATCGATGCCGAAGCCCAGGCGGAGGCCGGACTGAGTCGAGTCAGCCTGACTCCCCAAACCCTCCAGCAACTAAAGACCACCTACAGCGCAATCACGGTGATCTCCAAACGTTGACCAGGGCACGGGTGCGGACTAGAGCATGTGTAGGGGCACAGAGATATGTGTAAGGGCACGCGGCAGCGTGCCCCTACCCAGAAAAATGGGGTTAGAGCCCCGTCTTTTAAGACGGCTTTAGCTACCTAGAAAGAGTAATATAGCTTTCTAGAGCTGGTATAATCAGTCTATGCTGATGAGCTTCGAGTACAAGCTAGAGCCAACCGCCGAACAGTCAAACACTCTTACTGAGTGGCTTGAGACCGCTCGGCGCGTGTGGAACTATGCCCTGGCTGAGCGCAAGGACTGGCTCAACTCTCGCAAGTCCCCGGTCAATGCCTGCTCCATGGGCTCGGAGTTCATCATCCCAGCCGATGCTCCCTGGCCCACCTATGCCCGGCAGTGCAAGGCCCTCACCCACGCAAAGCAAACCAACCCCTGGCTCAAGACCGTCAACGCTCAGGCTCTCCAACAAGTCTTGCAGCAGTTGGAAAAGGCGTTCATCTCCATGCGCGAGCGTGGGCTGGGCTTTCCCAGGTTCAAGAAGTCCGGACGCTTTCGGTCCATCTGCTTTCCGCAGTTTTCGTCCTCGCCTGTCCGAGGCGAAGCTCTGAGGTTGCCCACCATCGGGTACATCAAGATGCGCCTTTCTCGTCCTATCCCGGATGGGTTCCAGGTCAAGCAGGTGCGGGTGCTCAAAAGGGCCTCCGGTTGGTACGCGGTGCTTGCCATGCACTCGGATGTCGAGTTGCCCGAGGTCCACCCCCACGGTGAGGCGATTGGTATCGACCTGGGGTTGACCCAGTTCGCGGCTGTCTCAGACGGTGAAGTTATGGCCCGTCCCCGATTCTTTGTGGATGCCCAACGCAAGCTGAAATTGCTGCAACAACGGGTAGCGCGCAAAGCCCGTGGGTCATCGAACCGGAGGAAAGCACAGCACAAAGTTGCTTTGTTGCATGAGCAGATAGCCAACTCGCGCCGTGACTTTCACCGCAAAGTGGCGCATCACCTGTGCGACAAGGCCAGGGTGGTGTTTGCCGAGGACCTGGGTTGCAAGGCCCTGGCAGCGTCGATGCTCGCCAAGCACACGCTTGATGCGGGGTGGGGCGGATTCTTGTCCACCCTGGAGTGGGTGTGTCGCAAGCGGGGAGTGTACTTCAGGCGGGTAGATGCTCGGGGCGCAAGCCAGACCTGCCCTGAGTGCGCGTCGCATACGGGCAAGAAGGAACTAAGCCAACGGATGCATGAGTGCCCGGAGTGTGGGTATACGACAGACCGGGATGTAGCCGCGGCACAGGTAGTGCGCAATCGTGGACTTGCAGCGGTCGGGCAGACCGTGAAGAAGCTTGTGGAGGGCAATGCCATTGGGCACCCGATGAAGCAAGAAGGAATCTCCTTCCTTTAGGGAGGAGAGGATGTCAATTAGACTTGGTGCTATGACTGCCTTCGATCTCACCCCGGAACACGCACGCCAGGTTCTTGCAGGCTCGACAGCAGAACCACAACTGGTGCGCCGCTCCCTGCTGTTGCTAACCGGGGCGGCAGAATACAAACTCATTGGTATCTGCGCTGAAACCGTGGACGAGGCAGTGCAGGCCCTGAGAGGCTACCTCATTTTTTTTGGCTACCCGGAGCCCTCCCTTGACTTTGCCTCATTTGACCAGCCGGGAGTTTACCTGAAATTCAATCCGATGACCGGCACCTGCTACGTCTCACCCTATGAGGGACACGAGCGAGGCGTGATTGTGTCGTGTTTTTCGCCCCAGGGCGGAGCGACAAATGACACCTACGCCCACCTGCCGCTCGATCTCTTCGATGAGCAGCTTCACTGAGATAGTTGGTGGTGAAATTTGTAGCCGATGAGCTTGTAAACGAGCCGAGCTGCCAGAAAGTCTGAGTAATGGGAGCCGGGAATGGGAGTCAGCCCCATCAGGTCGCAGGCAATTACGTCGTGGGTGGTCATCAAGGTGCGCATTAGCTTGATGAGTGCGTACCAGCTCAGACCCCCCGGCTCGGAGGTATTGGTCGCGGGCAGGATGGCCGGGTCGAGGCCGTCGAGGCCGATAGTCACGTACACGGGCCGGGTCGGGACGGCAGCCGCGACATCCGCGACATCCCAGGACGATTCCGAAGCGTGCTGGACAAAGTCCTTCGCCCAGAAGACTTGATGACTTTCCCCGGCCTGCGAGTCGAGCCACTCCATCTCGCCACCGCTCAGGCTCCGAATGCCGACCTGAACGATAGGCAGGTGGTAGTCCTTGATACGGGCCATGGTCGAGGTCTGGGAGTGCGGGTCGTCTTGATCGGTTTCGCGCAGGTTCGCGCAGGCACCTATCTGCACCACGGCGAGGTCCGGGTGACGTTTCCAGCAGGCGCGTACTGCCCCAAGCGTCAGTGGGTGCTCTCCACCCAGCACGATTGGAAACTGACCCGCGTCTAAGACCTCGCCGACGATTTTCTCGGTGTGGGCGAAGGGTGCCTCGTCCCAGAAGTACTCGGTCGTCGCGATCCCAATCCGGCAGGGATCGATGCGCAACTCGGCATCGAAGTGTTCAATTTTTTGGCTTGCATCGAGGATGGCCCGAGGACCCTGAGCTGTGCCGGAACTGGGATTCACCTCGAAGGCAACCGGGATGACAACCGCCTTAGCGCTTTGCTGGTCGCGCTCGGAGTTGGGGAGTCCGGCGAAGGCTGTAACCATGACCAAATCTCCTGCGCGCGTAATTGAGTTCTGCCTCATCATACGGTTGTGGGCACAGACCGCAATGACAGCTGTCGGCTAACCTGGTCAAATGAACTCAGTCGAGCATTTCTGGTCCTGGTTGCAATTCGCTCGCCCTACTTTTGCGGAGTTCTGCCGGGTCACCGCAGTCTCCATTGAGGGTGAGTCATCTTACAACCGCGCGACCCAGTACACACTCCGGCTCAAAGACCGTTTCTATCGTGCCCGGGTCTATTCGCAGACCGACTGGTCTTTGAGCCACTACAGTCTGGACGGACGGTCATGGAAGCCGCTGGGATGGCGACGCAAACGCGGGTAGGGGTAGTATCCTTACGTTAACTAAAGCTTATCAATGTATTAAAAAATGTCTAATTCCTCAGGACAAATTTGGCAAAGAACAGATGCAAGGGCGATCTTGAACGCATATGGTTTTGAGCCGGGCCAGGTAAGGTCAGACCTGGTCCTTTCCGAGTGGGAAAACCAGTACGGCCAGGAATGGTTGCTTTGCGCCATTGTCGAGTGCCTCCACCAGGGACGCTACAAATTAGCCTCAGTCGGCCAGATGCTGCGCGGTTGGGAGCGACGTGGTCAGCCGCGCCTCGGTTTTGATCGCGAGTTTCAACGTTTCGTCCTGGGTGAAGCCTGGCAGCCGATTATCCCGCCGGTAGTCGTCGAGAATAACTCCCCGCCACAGGTTGCCCTACCGGGAGGAGTGCACGTAGAGAGCAAGTTGCGTGCCCTCGCGGGTATTTCTCAGGCAAGCTAGCGCACCAGGACCGTACACACAACCAGGGTGACGGCCTCACTCACCTCGACCACCGCACCGTAGGTATCGCCCGTGTGCCCACCGAACTCTCGGGCAATCCACCACCCGCACAGCCAGGCGACCAGGAAGCCCACGAACACACTCAGCACAACCAGCCGGACCGGGAACCCGAACCCCAGCGCGATGGCCACGCCCGCGACCCAGACGGTGCTTGTCAGGCCGTCGCGGGGCCAGTCCATATAGTCTTTGTGAAAGCGTCCCTTGCCCGCGTCCCTCAAGTACGGATAGGCTCCGATTGCCACAACCTGGCCCCAGCGACTAATCACGCTTGCAACCAGGAGCGGCAGGACGGCTTGCTCGGCCAGATCCGTCAGGGCGATTACCTTGGCTGCCAGGACGCCGAGGGCCGCCAGAACTGCGTAGGCTCCGACTGTGCTCTCGGCCATCACCTTGAGCCGTCGTTCGAGCGACTTCCCGCAGGCCCAACCGTCCGCCGTGTCCATCAGACCATCCAGGTGTAGCCCGCCCGTCAGCACACTCCAACCCAGCACCGTGACCAAAGCGGCCATGGACGGACTGAACCAGTTGCGTGCGAGCCCATGTAATAGACACAGAAATGTGCCGACCACCAGACCGACCAGGGGAAGCCAGCGGGCAATCCGCTCGAACGGCAAGGGCCGCTTACCCAATGGCAGGCAGGTGTAGAAGACCATGGCCGCCCAAAGTTCGTGCATGGTGTCATTATGAGAGATGCAGTGCCGGACCCATCGACTGTGGATCTCTCCAATTTACAAACAACCCTTGCCTCGGCAGGCGGGACTCTGACCGAGGTTGCACCCGGTCAGTGGCAGCTCGAAAGTGAGCATTCACGCCTGCTGGTCCTGACCAATCCCGAGCGCGACTGGCTGAGGATGATGGTGCCGATTGCCCCG
Source organism: Gloeobacterales cyanobacterium ES-bin-141 (assembly GCA_014380935.1). Taxonomy (GTDB): domain Bacteria; phylum Cyanobacteriota; class Cyanobacteriia; order Gloeobacterales; family Gloeobacteraceae; genus JACMIX01. The sequence continues at coordinate 5,435 of JACMIX010000323.1, forward strand.
GAGCAAGAGGCTTTACCGTTCGCCAAAGAACTTCTTCAAGCCAGCTTCGACCGTACCCGCGAGACGCGCTTTGCCCTGCAAGAAGGGGTGCTCTGGGGTATGTATCAGCACCGGCTCTCGACTGTGACGGGTGACGACCTGCTCGCTGCCCTCCAGCAGCTTGAGACCTTGAGGGCGGGAGGGTTACAGACTGCTTTCGATGACCTGATCGAGACCAAAATGCGTCAGATTGTCGCTGTCCTATCCGAGCAGGGTAAGAGCCTGGAGGACGCTTTTCAGACGCTCGAGCGCCTGTACGAAGAAGGTGTCCTCGGCAGTATGCAAGCTTCGCGCGAAGATCGCGAATCAATGCTGCAAGCCTGGCGGGCAAAGTTGAGCCGCATCTGGCAAGAGACGCTCACTCCCCCTAACTAGGTTTGCCCGGATGGTATCCAACTGGCTTGTATTGGGCCTGGTCTTGAACGGGCTATCCCAACTGCCACCGACCCAAGAACCTGTCATCCAGCCGTCCGAGGTCTGCGAAACGACCTCCCCCACTATTCACACCGCCAGGGCCGGCGAGACAACCCAATCGGTTGCAAGCCAGTACGGTCTGACGACGACTACCCTGCTCGGTGCCAATCCTCAGATCCGTAACCGACCGGTTCGTAGCGGCGACAAACTGACGATCCTGCCGCGTGACGGCATCCTCTACAAGCCCGTGGCCGGGGAAGGTTTCCCGGAGGTGGCGGCACGCTTTAATACGCGGGCGGATGTGCTGTTTGAGCTGAATGGTTGCCAGATGCAGGAGAGCCTGTTCGTGCCCGGTGTACGGTGGCAGGCCCCATCCCCCCCACCGCCCCCACCGCCGAGTGCGGCTCCGGCCCCACCTGTCCTGCGTCGCCTGCCGCCGCCGCCAATCCTGCCTGCACCCCAAAAGCCACCGAGCAAGCGCCGGTCCACCTGATTCGGTAGCAGGCGCAGGATTCCCGATTATGCAAAACTAAAAAATCGCCATTCACGACTCCATGTCAGAACTCAAAGACAAGGTTGCACTCATCACGGGTGCTTCGCGGGGTATCGGACGGGCTTGTGCCCTCGCCCTCGCAGCCCGGGGTGCCCGGATAGCCGTCAACTACAGCCGCTCGCCCGAGCTTGCGGAACAAGTCGTGCGCGATATCGAGGCCCAGGGCGGTAAGGCCGTGGCACTTGGGGCGGATGTCAGCAAGCCGGAGCAAGTCGATCAACTCTTCGACGCCCTGATGGGCCAGTACGGTCGCCTCGACGTACTCGTCAACAACGCCGGGATCACCCGCGACGGCTTGCTGGTGCGCATGAAGCTTGAAGACTGGCAGCAGGTCATCGACCTCAATCTGACCGGGGTTTTTCTGTGTCTGAAAGCGGCTAGCAAGATTATGCTCAAACAGCGCTCCGGGCGGATCGTCAATATTTCCTCGACCTCGGGTCTCGCCGGAAATCCAGGCCAGGCCAATTACAGCGCCGCCAAGGCAGGCATCCTGGGACTGACGCGCACGGCTGCCCGCGAACTCGCCTCGCGCGGCATCACCGTTAATGCGGTCGCGCCCGGCTTCATCGCCACCGATATGACCGGGGGGCTGAACCTGGAGCCGATCCTGGCCCAGATCCCCCTGAGGCGTGTCGGGAAACCGGAGGAGGTTGCGGGTGCAGTCTGTTTTTTGTGTGCCGATCCGGCTGCCGCTTACATCACGGGCCAGATTTTGCAGGTAGACGGCGGGCTGGTGATTGCTTGAACCGCGTATTCAAAACCTGGGTACTTTGTAGGTAAGTACAGGTGCTGAGTCTGATTTCTTCCTCCGGGTACATCACGAATTAGAATGAGAGCGTGACTACTGAACCTGTAACTGTCTCCAAAACAACACTCTGGCGAGAGCTAAACCGGGAACTCACCTCCTGGCTGGGTTCGTTGAAGCTTGCGATTGTCCTCTTCCTGGTGCTTGCTGCGGCAAGCATTACGGGCACAGTCATTCCCCAGGGTGAGGCTCCTGCCTATTACCTCGAAAATTTTCCCGAGACGGGTAAGGTCGTCTGGGGCTTTGTCACCGGTCGGTTCATCCTCGATACGTCTTTAAATGACGTTTACAGAGGCTGGTGGTTCATTGCCCTGTTGCTGCTGTTTACAGCCAACCTGATTACCTGCACGTTCCGCCGCCAGATCCCGATGGTCCGGGCCTCACGCCGCTGGAAGTTTTACACCGAGCCGCGTCAACTCTCCAAGTTCGCGTTGCGGGCGGTGCTGCCCACGGCTGATCTAGAGGTGCTTGTCGAAGAACTCAAGGCAAAGCGTTACACCGTTCACCGGCAGGGTGAGGTCCTCTACGCAGCCAAAGGTACCTGGGGACGCGTGGGACCCGTGGTCGTGCACGTCAGCCTGCTGCTGATTCTGGGTGGAGCAATTGTCGGGGCGATAGCAGGTTTCAAGACCCAGCGCATGGAGCCGCCCGGTAAGAGCTTTGATCTCGCGCGCGTAGAGCAGTCGCGTCTTGGTTTCGCGCACATCCCCGACTGGACAGTGCGGGTCAACCGCTTCTGGATTGACTACCGGCCGGACGGATCTGTAGACCAGTTTTACTCGGACCTGTCTGTTGTTGATCCACAGGCAAAAGAACTTACCCGCAAGACCATCTCGGTCAACAATCCCTTGATTTACGACGGTGTGACTCTCTATCAGGCCAGCTGGGGAGTAGATTCCTTTTCGATCCGCGTCAACGGCAGTCCCTGGATTCCGATCAAGATGGAGCGCCTGATAGCGCCTAACGGTCAGGAAGCCTGGGGTCAGGCAATTCCCTTTGACCGCGAAGGCCGGGTCGGTCTCAAGGTGGTTGCCCCGGGTTTGCAGGGTGCGATTATGCTCCTGCCCTACAACGTGCAGACCGGTGAGAACCTGCGTGAACACGTCACCTCCGCCAGGGTAGGGATGCCCGTGACCGTCCTGGGACAGACCGTTACGATTCGAGAACTCGTGGGTGCGACCGGCATTCAGGTCAAATCCGATCCGGGCATTCCGCTGGTGTATGCCGGTTTTGGCCTGTTGATGGTCGGGTTGGTCATGAGTTATTTGAGCCATTCCCAGGTATGGGCAATCGCGCGCGCGGGACAACTAGCCGTTGCCGGACGGACCAACCGGGCTCAGTTGACCTTTGAGCGCGAACTCGCCAGTATGATTACGGTAGTCCAGGCCAGGACACAGGCGACCACCGTAGACGTGTCCACCGCACAACGTGTGGAGGTTTCATGAATCCCAATCAGCTTCAAAACATCCAGCATTTGCTTGACAATGCTACCTTCGCCGTTCTGATGGTGGCGACGCTGCTTTATTGGTTCAGCGTTGCCTTCCGGCGCATTCCCCTGTTGCACGAGCTTGGTACGGCGGCGGCAGCGATTGCGGCTGTGAGTACGACGGGATTGTTGAGTGTGCGCTGGCTTGAGACCGGGCACTTTCCAGTCAGCAATCTGTACGAGTCGCTCTTTTTCCTGTGCTGGTCCGTTCTGGTCGTCCATCTGTTCGCCGAGGCTTTTGCCCGTCAGCGCCTGGTGGGAGTTTTCACGATGCCTGTCAGCCTGGGGCTGGCGGCCTTTGCGTCTTTGTACCTGCCCCCGAGTCTGCAAAACGGCAATGCCCTGGTACCGGCCTTGCAGTCCAACTGGCTGATGATGCATGTGAGCGTCATCGTACTCAGTTACGCGGCGCTGTTGGTGGGGTCGCTCGTATCGATGGCCTATCTGACTGTCACCTGGGGTAAGCAAGACCTCGAATTGCGTGGCAGCTCCGTAGGGACCGGCGGGTTCCAGCGCGCCGAGGCAGTCTCCAGTGCACTTCCCATGGCAGCCGATCTCGGTGGAACGACCCTGACACTGCCGTCGATTGCGGCGGGTGTCCAATCCCTACGGCGTTCTGATCTCGCCGAGACGCTCGACAATGTCAGCTACCGGCTGATTGGTCTCGGGTTTCCGCTGCTGACCATCGGGATCATTGCCGGTGCCGTCTGGGCGAACGAGGCCTGGGGCTCGTACTGGAGCTGGGACCCCAAGGAGACCTGGTCGCTGATTACCTGGTTTGTGTATGCTGCCTATCTGCACTCGCGCATCACGCGGGGCTGGCAGGGTAAGCGACCCGCTATCCTGGCGACGGTTGGTTTCTTCTCTGTCTGGGTAACCTATCTGGGCGTCAATTTTCTGGCGCAGGGGTTGCACAGTTATGGTTGGCTTGTAGGTAAATAGAGTTACACCCGGCGTACAGGAGCACACCAGCCTTGGACAGGCCCACCCCCACTGAGAAGATTCCTTCTAATCCCACACCATCGCCTATGAAATGGCTCAAAGACCAGCGTGAAAATATTCAGACGATTGTCGTGGCTGTGGTGCTGGCGCTCTTCATCCGGACTTTCGTCGCCGAGGCCCGCTATATTCCTTCGGGCTCTATGGAGCCGACACTTCAGATCGATGACCGGCTGATTGTCGAAAAACTCAGCTACGATTTCACCAAGCCCCAACGCCGCGATGTCATCGTCTTCATGCCTCCCAAAAAGACCAACATCGACCAGGCTTTCATCAAGCGCGTCATCGGTCTGCCGGGCGACACGATTCAGGTCACAGGCGGTAAGGTCGTCATCAACGGTGTGCCCCAACAAGAAAGCTTCATCGCCCAGCCGCCCGAGTACGAGATGCCCACCATGCGCGTGCCCGAGGGGCAGTACTTTGTCATGGGTGACAACCGCAACAACAGCTTCGACTCACACCTGTGGGGTTTCCTGCCGCGCGAAAACGTCATCGGTCGGGCCTCCTTCCGTTTCTGGCCGATCAATCGGGTTGGTCTGATCGAGTAGGCACCTGAAGCTGAACTCTCGTAGGTGAAGGGCACAAATGTTATGTAAGGGCACGCTGCGGTGTGCCCTTACTGCTGTTCTAAGTAGGCGGAATTAATCGTCATTTTCATACACGGGCAGGGCACGCCGCAGCGTGCCCCTACAGGACGGATGCAGACGGAGATCTGGGTAGGGGCACGCTGCGGCGTGCCCTTATAGATGCGGGCGGGCGGCCAACTTCTTTGTATGAAGTCGTGTTTTTCACACTCGGCTACTTAGATCGTGATCTGGGTTCCGTCGAAACGGGTCAGCGAAAAGCCCGCAAATGACTCGTTGTAGGTGAGTTTCAGGTCGCGCAGGATGGTGATGGCGACGTCCTCGCCGAGCTTGAGACCTGAGAGGGAATCCGAGCGGTAGTGGATCCCGGCCAGGCTGAGCCCAATAGTAACGTTGGCGGCTAGCTTATCTAGTTCACCGCCGATGGTGAGGA
>JACMIX010000037.1 GCA_014380935.1 Gloeobacterales cyanobacterium ES-bin-141
CTCATCGTGCTCTGCTCCAACGGCATCTACTTTCAGCGCATCCGCCAGCTTTTCATCGAAAAGCTCGAAGAGGCGACCCTGTTCGGGCAACTACCGGACCTGTGGCCTTCACCCATGACTCAGATCGTGGGCAGACTGCTCAGGGGTGTCACCTTGCAGACGGGCTTGCGCGAAGGCTCAGGGCCTCAAACGATTTACCGACCCGGGCCGCCGGGACTGACGCGTATTGCAGGCGGTGACACGGCAAGCCGCGAACGTTGCCGCGTCGTTCTCACAGAACAGGGAGCCTGGTTCGAGGTCACATCCGATTCTCCAACCCGCATTGAATTCAATAAGGCACAGGTCAACCTGGCGTGCAATCTGCTGGGTCAGCTTTACGCTATCGATGAGACAGGCGGCTTCAGAACACTTACGGTGGGCGAAATTTTCCGGCCAGAGCACATCCCGCAGATTCGCGAACTGGCCTGGCAGGTGTTTCAGGTCGGAAAAGCCGTCAAAGCTTACCAGGGGACAGAGGATTTCGAGTCCGTCTTCGCCCAACTGCAACGCTCCTGCGGGCTTCATCAAGCCCATGTCCCCTCAAGCTTGCAATGGGTAGGGATGATGCTCGCTTCGGGTCGGCTTGAGGCAAGGTTGCCGCCGACTGAGACCTGGCTGCTCGAACCATTGCTGTACTACGCAAGGGCAGCCGGTCTCGAGGACACAGTCCGTTATCTTGATGGGTTGAAGGAGGCCCTGCTCAAAAAACTGGACGCCGCGACCCAACGTCCCCTCACGAGGACTTGATAGAAGTCAGCAAAGAGGTGCTAACTTCTTTTTAGTTTGCAATTGGGTAGCGTCGTGAACCTTCTGGGCATGAACCGTTACCAGTGGACCGTGCTGTTCGCGGCATGGCTCGGCTGGGGTTTTGACATTTTTGACAGTTTGCTTTTCAACTACGTCGCGCCCAACTGTGTGCCGACGCTTTTGGGCCTGCCGATCGGCTCACCCGAGGCCAAGTCGGCGACTTTTTTCTGGACGGGACTTTTGACCTCGTTGCTGTTGATTGGTTGGGCCGTGGGCGGGATCTTGTTTGGCCGGGTGGCCGACCGTTTCGGGCGGACCAGGACTCTGCTCATCACCATGCTTCTCTACGCCCTGGGGACGGCAAGTTGCGCTTTTGCGCCCAACATCTGGGTGCTGGCCCTCTGCCGGATGGTGGCAAGTCTGGGCATTGGCGGCGAGTGGGCGGCGGGTGCGTCCATGGTCGCTGAGGTAGTGCCTGAGAATCGTCGCGTGGAGGCGGGGGCGCTCCTGTATACATCTGCCCCGGTGGGCCTGTTTCTCGCCACGTTCGTTAATTTTCAGGTAGCGGGCGTCTTCTTCAAGGCGAGCCCCGAGGTCTCCTGGCGGTATGTGTTTTTATTCGGTTTGCTACCGGCGGCGGTTGCTTTCCTGGTACGCCTGTTTGTCCAGGAACCCGAACGCTGGCAACAGACCGTGGGCAAGACTGCTCCCCCGACCATCCGCGAGCTGTTTAATGCTGAAAATTTACCCCTTACCCTGGGTGGGTTCGGGCTTGCTCTGGTCGCGTTGCTCACCTGGTGGAGTTGCAATGCCTTCATCCCGATCGTGGCCACGGGACTGGCCCAGCTCAACGCCCAGACCCTGGGTCTCGACCGGGTAGCGACCCTGACTCTGGTTGAGCAGTGGAAGGCCCTCGCAACCAACTGCTTCAACCTGGGTGGGCTCCTGGGAGCACTCCTCACAGTTCCGGCAGCCAACTACCTGGGGCGCAAGGCCATGTTTTCGATCTACTTCGCGCTTTCCTCAGCAGCCATGCTGGCAGCATTCGGTCTCGACTTACCGGCCGAAGTGCGGCTCTACATGTACTTTCCCATTGGCCTGACCGTCTTCGGCATCTTCGGCAGTTTTACCTACTATTTGCCCGAGCTGTACTCAACCAGGCTCCGGGCAACTGGTTCCGGTTTCTGCTACAACGCGGGCCGGATTTTCGCTGCGGGAGGACCGTTCCTGGTCGGTACCGTGGCATCCCAGGGAGTTAATGCCCTCGAAAGCGCCCTATCAACCCTCTTCTGGATCGGTCTCGTCCCCCTGGTAGCGCTGTGCTTTATGCCCTGGGTGGTCGAGACGAAGGGCAGAGTGCTGGTGAATTAGTGATACTCCGTCAGCTAAAAAGAAAAGACTGCTCGCAGAGTACCGATGGTCAGGCCATTGCTGTTGACGGAATTAACCGGTTGAATGATGAACTGCAAATCCGGCGTGATCGTCAGGCGGTCATTCAGTTGAATGCGGTAAAAGAGCTCGATATCGCCCTCTACCCCACTGGGGACCAAACCGCTGGTGAGGCCCGGTCCCGCAAGACCGCTGACAGATCCCGAATGGACACGGACAGGCTGGGCATAGCCAACACCCAGACTGTTGCCGGGACCCAGAAAATCAGGTAGCGTCAGCCCCACCTGCCAGGTGGTTGAGTGGATTTCGGAAAAGAAGGTGCTTTCCATAGAGTTGACGTTGGTGGCAGCGAACCCGTAGCGGCCAAAGACGGCCAGACTCGGGGTGATAGCCCATTCAGCGTTA
>JACMIX010000324.1 GCA_014380935.1 Gloeobacterales cyanobacterium ES-bin-141
GGAGAGCCGCGGCTGGCCGAGAAGCTCCGCCGTGGTATTGAGGAGCGCGTCTTCAACGACTTCGAGAAGATCCTCAAGCACCTTGTTGAGCGCAACCAGAAGCGTCCCGTCCTGACCGTCCGCTCCACGCTCCTTACCTCACAGCGATGAAAGCGGCCTGGAGATCCAGATTCAAGTAGCGATCGAGGGGGAGGTACATCCAATACAGCGGGTTCGCCGTCCCTGTCCCCGCACACTGAAACCCCAGGACTGTCGCCATTTTCTCGTAGGCAGGATGGATGATCATCGTATGCATGTCGCAGAGGTTGGGATAGTCCCGCTGCATCAGCCGCAGTACCTCTGGTCTATCCTGCGCCACCAGCCGACTTATCCGTACTTCCACCACTCCGACACAGATGCAAGATACTCCTTGCCATTGAGGTCTTCGAGTCGGGTTTCGCACTTGTACACTGCCAGTTCCAGGCCGGGCACGGTTTGACACATTTGGGTCCTGGATAGATCGAACTCGATGGAAAGCCACGCCCCCCGAACCGATTCCCCGGGCAACCCCTGCGACGTGGTTAGATACCACAGGAAGTGTTTCAAGTCGGCGACCGACTCCTGTATAGCGGGAAAACTGAACTCCGCAGGCTCAATCGTGCATTCCAGAACATTGATGGCCACACGGCTTGCACCGGTTGCTTTAGCCGTTTTGAACAGGTGCTCGACGACGTAATCATCGTGCCGGTAGTTCATCAAGCTTAGGTAGTGGTGTCCCAGATTGTAGGTAACACTTTTGAGAATCCTCAGGCTGGGCATGACGGTGCCATTTTGGACGCGAAGCGACTGCTTAAACGGAGAAGTAACGTTTCCCTTATTTTTATCAGAGTGCGACCTGGGCATCCAGTCTGGCTTGTGGAATTGGTGGAGGGCATGGGTTGGGAGGAGGTGGTGCTACCACAAATAAACGGTGTTGGCTGCCGATTCCACCCCCGCGCCGTCGCCTCTAAGTAGGCGGAGCTAATTAATCGTAAGATCCTATACAGCCAGAGATATGGGTAAGGGCACGCGGCCGCGTGCCCTTACAGACACTTACGGGAGGCCAACCTCTTTTTGTGAAGTTGCGTTTTTTACACTCGGCTACTCAGCCAGTCAATATATGTTCAGTAAGGGCTCGCGGTGGGGCGCACAATGATTTCGCTAACATCGACGTCGTCTGGTTGTTCGATTGCAAACAGGATGGCTCTGGCAATAGCATCTGCTGGAATCGTGATCTTTCGGAAGTCTTGCATTCCCTGACGCGCCTCGCTATCCGAAATGCTATCAGCCAGTTCTGACTCCGTTGTTCCGGGCGAAATAACCGTTACCCGGATGTTGGTAACTTCCTGGCGCAGTCCTTCTGAAATCGCGCCGACTGCGAACTTTGTTGCACAATAAACGGCCGCGGTGGGGCTGACAGCATGTCCACCGATTGAGGATATATTGATAAACTGCCCTCGGCCCTGTTGCTGCATCAGCGGTAGTCCAGCCGCGATGCCATGTAGAACACCCCGGATGTTTACATCGATCATGCGGTTCCATTCGTCAATCTTCAACGCCTCCAACTTGGACAGCGGCATCACGCCCGCGTTGTTGACAATTACGTTAATGCGACCGAATGCTTCTTTTGCGAACCTGACAAAGGACTGCATGTCCTCCAGGCTGGTTACGTCAAGGGCGCGGTATTTTGCCGAGCCACCTTCAGCATGAATCTCGGAGACGAGCTTCTCCAATCGATCCGTGCGCCGTGCACCCAGCACAACGTGGAGACCCGAGCGGGCAAGTAGACGTGCTGTCGCCTCGCCGATGCCGCTACTCGCACCTGTAATCAATACGACTTTCTGTCCGTTTGTGCTGTTTTCGTTAGTAGTCATAAAACGATATCTCCAAGTTATTTACTTTGCAGTTTTGGTACTCGCCGCGTGCGTGGCGAAAGCTTCCCGCAATGCCTGTGCAGTATCGATGGCACGGGGAAATCCAGCCGTTACCGTGGTGAGGTAGGCTATCTCTTTGAGTTCGCTCTGTGTAACGCCCAGCTTGAGGGCATAGCCCGCGTGGATCTTCAGTTGCGGCAGATTGCCCTGGGCGGCAAAGGCTGCGACGGCGGCAAGCTGTCGGGTGCGATCATCTAGACCCTCCCGAGACCAGACATCGCCGAGGGAGTAGTCGGTGATCGCATCGGCTAGAAACGGGAAGTCCTGGCGCATGGCATCGAGCACTGGCTGCCCTGCACCACCCGATAACTTGTTTATGACTTTATTACCTCTTTCACGGCGGCTCTGGTCTTCCTGTCGGGGCTCCGCAATGGCGACAAGGGGCAAGATCAAGACGAGGGCGCACAATAAGGCGATGAATGTTCTGTTCATGGCTTCTCTCTATATCCGGCATTGTTGAGCGGTAGCTCAATTTGCCCAAAGTTGGACTGCTGGTGATGAACCAGACCCGTAGATTCTATGTGCCTATTTTAGTTCCGCTTCGTTTCGTATCGTTGTTTTATGATACGTATCGTATTAAAGTAAAGGTTAGATGTCAAGGACCAATCTGAAAAATGCCTCAAGACCCTGGAAGCACACGAATTGGGCGACCTCGCTCTGAAGAATCGAGGGCAGCGATCCTGGATGCAACCTGGAGATTGCTCAAAACAACAACCCTCAGAGATCTATCCATCGAGGCGATCGCTCGTGAGTCCGGTGTCGGGAAAACCACCATTTACCGCTGGTGGCCCAGCAAAGTAGCAGTAGTTATAGATGCCTTTTTGGCAAATGCACTGCTCGCTACACCCTACCCTGAGCGATCGTCGTCAATAGAAGCCATCACACAGCAAATGGCTTCTCTGGTCCAAGCCTTATCAGGGGAGTATGGGCACATCCTGGCGCAAATTATCGCCGAGGGACAGGCTAACCCAGACGCTCTAGACAGTTACCGCAATCACTTCGTCAATCACCGTCGTGCGGAGGTCAAAGCCATCATTCAGCGGGGCATCGAGAATGGCGAGTTTACTCCCGGTCTTGACCCAGATTTAGCAATTGATATTCTTTATGGACCCATCTATTATCGACTTCTGGTCGGACATTTACCCCTCGACCAGCAGTTTGCAAAAGAACTCCCTGAATGGGCGATGAAAGCCCTCAAGCCCACTTGACATAGTCTCTACCAGACCATGGGTAGAGGTAGACCGAGTCTGTGTGTTGAAAACTGGATGAAGAGTGGTTTTCAAACCAAGAAAATCGCTGTTCTAGAGTCGGGAGACTATTGTTATGCAGTTTCATAATTTGCACGTGGCAGTGATCGCCACGGATGGCTTTGAAGAGTCTGAACTCACCGAACCTGTACGTGCGCTCAAAGAGGCCGGTGCGGACGTCGAGATTCTGGCACCCAAATCAGGACAAATCCAGGCGTTTCGCCACCATGACAAGGGCAGCCTGGTTTCTGTCGATCGGACGCTTGACGATGCGAAGCCCGATGCCTATGACGCCCTCCTGTTACCTGGAGGTGGCTTGAACGCTGACGCGCTCAGAGTTCTGCCCCAGGTGCAAGCGTTTGTACAGCACATGCAAAAAGCGGGTAAACCGATTGCTTTTATCTGTCATGCTCCCTGGATACTGGTTTCAGCTGGATTGGTGCGTGGACGGACACTGACCAGCTATCACACTATTCAGGACGATATCCGCAATGCGGGTGGGGACTGGGTCGATCAAGAAGTGGTTGTTGACGACAACTGGGTAACCAGTCGCAAGCCCGATGACATCCCGGCCTTCAACCGGGAAATGCTCAATTTATTCTCTCGCCTTGCGCCTGCACGTGCGTAGAGTCCTAACCTGACTGATACCACAGCACCGTCATTACGCAAACGGTGCTGTGGTATTTGGTTTATCAAGTCAATGAACTTCTGTTGTTTGCCGGGGTAGCAAGACCTTATCAACAATATGGACTACTCCATCCTTGGCTGTAATATCAGCCTGAATTACGATTGCATCGTTGATGCGAACCGATTCGTGTTCCAGTTGGATAGACAGGTTCTCCCCGGTCATAGTTACTACAATGCCGACTGGGATGTCCTTGAGCAAAAATCCACCGGGTATAACGTGGTAGCCCAGGATCTCGATGAGTTGTGCTTTATTCTCCGGTCTGATCAGTTCTGCAAGCGTCTGCGCGGGAACCTCCGCGAAGGCTGCATCGGTGGGGGCAAACACGGTGAAAGAACGCTCATCCGTGCCGATTTGAAGCAAACCGGTCAGCTCCAGGATCTTAGCCAGGGTCTTGAAGGAATCGGCCTTCACGGCTGATTGCAGGGCATTAGCCAGGGAATCGAAGTGGGTATCCGCAGACATCTTGAGTATCAACTCTTTTGAACAAGCCCTACAAGGCTACATGGTCGCGGGCTCCTGGTCGTGTTCCGCCAGAGGCAGGGTTCAGTATTGAGAAGTCTAGAAGCGCGAGTATTGAAGCTATTCACCTCCCCCGGTAGAGAGGGAATTTTCCGATTCCTGGTACAACCACAGCATCCCGATGCAGGAGTATGCCATGTCGAGCCTCAGCCTGGATCTGTCAGTGCGCCGTCTGGTGATCGATTCTATCAGTGCTTACCAGAAGTTTCTCTCGCCACACAAAGGCTTTGCCTGCCCGCACCGGCTACTACACGGAGGAGCTTCTTGCTCTGAGCAGATCAAAGATGCACTCAGCAAACAGGACATAGGCCGTGCGGCAAAGGCCGCTCTTCAGCAGTTCGATGCATGTGCGGAGGCAGGTCGCACCCTGCGCATGCGCGGCACTCAGGGAAATGTTCGTTGTATCGTCCTGCCCTGCTGCTTCCCACTGTGAGCAGGATTCGACTGGTTCCGCCAGGTCTTACCTGGTCAGATTCTCTCCAGGGCCGAGCAACTGTACCCGTAAAACTAGGTCCATCACATCGCGTACGGCAGCACTGACTGTGAGTTCCACTGGCTGCTGGTGCCTTGGGCGCGGACGCGTACCAAGTGATATCGATTCGCTAGTCCAACCCGATGCGCTCCA
>JACMIX010000325.1 GCA_014380935.1 Gloeobacterales cyanobacterium ES-bin-141
CAGTCCAGCAGGGTGCACTCGTTGCCCAGGTCACGCCCGGTGGTGCCGCCGCCAAAGCCGGGTTGCGAGGAGGAAACCGGGAGGTGACGCTCGGGAACCTGCGCGTCGCTATCGGTGGGGACGTGATTGTCGGTGTGGACGGCAAAGAAGTTCTCAGTGGTCAGGCGCTGATCGCGGAACTCGAAAAGCACCGGCCCGGTGAGCGCGTCACCCTTGATGTCGTGCGTGGTGACCAGCGTACTCAGATACCGGTAACTCTTGGCAAGAGCACCGGTAAAGAGTAGCAGTAACTGTAAAAATAAGGCGACCCCGAACGGGCTCGAACCGTCAACCTCCGCCGTGACAGGGCGGCGCTCTAACCAATTGAGCTACGGGGCCGTGAGCAAACTCTATTTTGCTTACTTCCCCAGTCTCATGTCAACTATTTGCCGAGCAGGCGTACCGTGCCCGCCCCACCGAAGTACAGGACCGTCACAGCGCCGGCCAGGAAAATCTGGGTAAAGGGGTCCGTCGATGGCGTCACGACTGCCCCGAGGGCAACCGCGAACACCGCGACGTAGCGCCACAGCCCGAACATACGCTCCGAGGTGACAATGCCCGTGACCCCAAGTAACACCTGAAGCACCGGCAACTGGAAAACGATCCCCGTACTGAGCAGCATGACCAGCACCAGATCAAAGTACTTCTCGATTGTCCAGGTCTGCTTGACGACCTCGGCACCGTAACTCGAGAAGAACGACAACGCGGCCGGGGCCATCACCCAGTAGGCAAAGGCGACGCCGACTACGAACAAGACACTCGAGCCCAGGACAATCGGCACGAGAAATTTCTGCTCACGGCGGCTCAGCCCCGGCAGGACGAAGCGGATGAGCTGGTAGAGAATCATCGGTGCCGCGAGCATCAGCCCGCAGTAGCCCGCCACCTTGAAAGAAACCCAGAAATATTCGCCCGGTGTGGTCTGGATAAATTCAACCCCCGCACCCGCCGGACGCTGCAACCACTCGACAACCGGGTTGACGAAGACAAAGCATCCGGACACAGCGACGGCGAGCGTCCCGAACACGTAGAACAGGCGGATCCGTAGCTCGTCCAGGTGCTCGGTGAGCGTCATCTCCACTTCGCCCGGAAATTCGTCTTCCGGTTCGGGTCCATCAGGTAATTCGTCTTCCTGCTGCGGGTCTTGCTCAGAGACAGTCATAGGGTGCCGTGCATACCGAGAGGGTGTCGAACCGTTCGCAATACATTTTAGCCCCGACCATCGCTAGATTGTTCGGCATGTGTGCGGTCGGGCCAATCGGGCACCGGGTCATAGCCACCCGGATGCCACGGGTGGCAGCGACACACCCGCCGTACACCCAGCCAGGTTCCGTGCGCAGTGCCAAAGCGCTCGATTGCCTGCCGAGTGTATTCTGAACAACTTGGCACGTACCGGCAGGTAGGTGGAGTCAGGGGCGAGAGAAAAAGCTGATAGAAGCGGATCGCTCCCAGAGCCGTGGTCCTGACCACATTTACCCCCGGCCGCTCAGGCTGGTCATGCATCTCGTTCACGCCGGTAGTGCAAGAACAGTTCGTCCGCCACCCGCTCGACACTCACCAGTCGTAGCCGTGGAGCACCCGCGAGGTTGCCGTTTCCATCCACCGGCGTGGGGCTGTCCTTTCCACCCAGTACAAGTGGACAGACCGTGAGCCAGACCGCATCGATCAAATCGTGGGCAAACAACTGTGCCGCCACATTGCCTCCTCCCAGGGCGACTAGCGAGCCAATATTCTTCTGGGCCAACATCTCCCAGGCCAGGCGAAAGTCCACCTCTTCTTCTCCACACGTCCAGACCTCGGCAACCCCCCGGTAATGCTCAGCTCGTGACCGGCTGTGCTTACCGGTCAGGATGACGCGCTCAAGCGGCTGACCAAAAAAAGGTAGATCCAAAGACAAATCGGCCTGCCGGGTACAGACGATGGTAAGGGGTTGGGCAGGACGTCCGGCTGCCACACGCGCTTCGATCAGCTCAGGATCACGGATCAAAAAAGCAGTGCTGTATGCCCTGACGGTATCTGCTCCCATCAGAACCGCGTCAGCATCGGCAACTTGCATTTCGAGGTGGCGACGGTCGGCAGCAGAACCGAAGTGGGCCGCCTGCCCGCCTGTGCCCCCAATCTTACCGTCCAGGCTCATCGCCAGGACCAATGTGGTCACGAGTATCGGTTTCACCGGGCTACTACCTACCAAGGTGCTCACTCCACTCTAGTTGTCCGGTGCCCGTGTGACAGAGCAATAGACTTGCTAACCTGAGAGGGTTGAGCTTTTAAGGAGCGAAGCATGCCCGAGTTAAATGTCGGCGAGAAGGTCCGCCTGACCAGGATTCCACCCTTTATCAAGACCGCCGACCCGATGCCGATGATGCGTTCCTCGACATTCCTCCAGGTAGGCCAGGAGGGACAGATTATCGACCGCAGACCCGCCAACTACTGGGCGGTCCGCTTTGCCCAGGGCGCTTACTTGATCGATGACGAATATCTCGAATCCTGTTCGTGAGCGCAGTCACCCTGCCGCTATAAGCTCGCCTTTTGGA
Source organism: Gloeobacterales cyanobacterium ES-bin-141 (assembly GCA_014380935.1). Lineage (GTDB taxonomy): Bacteria > Cyanobacteriota > Cyanobacteriia > Gloeobacterales > Gloeobacteraceae > JACMIX01. The sequence continues at coordinate 2,571 of JACMIX010000325.1, forward strand.
CCTCACTGGGAGCTATGCGGGGGCTTCGGCGCGGGGGTTTCAAAAAGAGCCAGCAGACAAAAAAGAAAGCAGCCGTGAATAACTGAATCATATCTACAGCGGACAGAGAGCCATCCATCAGTGTGGCAGTGCTCCTGTCGATAATTCCAAACGTCCACGCGGCAATACCCAATAACCAGATGCCGCGCTGGAGAGCAAAGACAAAGTTTTCGTGTTCAATAGATAGTTTTGTAGTCACCGTTGTGCTTCTACGTGAGATTCTAATGTTGATGACTGGAGCACTGTCCAACCCAATCGTGAGAGTTTTTGATAGGTTGCCCATCCATCAGAACCTCTTGGAACATTGTGATTTGGCTCTGCATATTGCGGCCAGTCTGTGTACAGTAGCCAGGAACAAGTCGAATAGAGCCTCAGATATAACACCTTCTCTCTATCTGAACCCTCTCTTGCTATCCAACACATTTGTCCTGACATATCCAGACTCCTGAAGTTTAGTGGCAAGAGACGTACATAATTGCACACAACAGCATACGGCTAATAGAATTAAGCTTTGTAAAGCTGTTGCATACAAGTTTGCCTCTTTCAAGGCGGTCTTTGACTAAGATTAGCTTCACAACTCCGCCTAAATACCTACCTAGAGACACATAAACGATACATTCCGAAAGGATGATTCTGGAGTCTCCAGAGCCACGGAGTGTGTGCATCGGTTCACCTCTGTAAGCGAGCACGTCCAGTAGGATGCACGAACGTGCATCGGCAATGCCCCTAAAACCTGCTTGTAGCAGGGGTGTCAGAAGGGTGTGCTAGCGTAAGCCTAATAATTATTTTGGCCAGGGGTCAGCTAAAGACGATGACAGAAAAGTTGTACGAGGGCAAAGCCAAGATTCTGTATACATCCGATGACCCTCACATTGTTCTGGCCCAGTTCAAAGACGACGCGACGGCTTTCAATGCTCAAAAGCAGGGCACCATCGCTGACAAGGGAACTGTCAACGCTACGGTCTCAGCCCATCTATTTACGCTGCTTGAAAAATCAGGAATATCCACGCACTTTATCGATCAACCGGCGGCCACTCAGTTGCGGCTTCAAAAATTGCGGATGATTCCCCTTGAAGTCGTGGTACGCAATGTGGTGGCGGGCAGTCTAGTCAAACGTACGGGCTTGAGTAACGGTACTGTGCTCGCAGAACCGATTGTCGAGTTTTACTACAAAGACGATGCGCTCGGCGATCCGCTGCTAAATGACAGCCACATCCTGAGTGTGCTCGAGCTGGTCAGTGCTTCCCAACTGAGCGAGTTGCGCGCCTCTGCCCTGGAGGTCAACGGTATTCTCAGCCAATTTTACGTCGATTGCGGTATTCGTTTGATTGATTTCAAGCTCGAGTATGGATTTGCCCCGGACGGATCTATCGTGCTTGGCGACGAATTGAGTCCGGATAATTGCCGCTTGTGGACACTCAGCGACAATCGCGTTCTGGATAAAGATCGTTTTCGCTTCGATATGGGTGAGGTGGCGTCTGCCTATCAGGAAGTGCTCAGGCGAGTACTGGCGCATTCCTGAGTGTCTACAAAAAAGCCCGGTCCATGCAGATCGGGCTTTTTTGAAACGTAGTGATATGCGTCAGGCCGTTGCTGCCGCAGGTGTCGAGGGCTGGAACGACTCGATCACCTGTTCGAGTTCTTCCGCATCAACAGTCTCTTTCTGCATCAAGATCTCGACTACCCGGTCCATCATCGCCCGGTTCTCAATCAAGATCTGGGAAGCGACCTCGTGAGCCTTCTGAATCAAGACACGAACCTCGTCGTCGATTGTAGCAGCAGTCTCCTCGGAGAAGTCACGCTCCATCATGATGTCGCGACCGAGGAACATGCTGCCGCCCTGGCGTCCCAGAGCAACCGGACCAAGCTTGTCGCTCATGCCGAAGCGGGTAACCATGTTGCGGGCAATTTGAGCAACCTGCTGCAGATCGCTTGAGGCACCGGTTGTAACCTCGGATTCGCCGTAAATCAGCTCCTCCGCAACCCGGCCACCGAGGGCAACCGCCATCATGTTTTTCATGTAGGCGCGGCTGTAAAGTCCGGAGTCTGCCCTATCCTCATCGGGTAGGAACCAGGTGAGACCACCGGCCATACCTCTGGGGATGATGCTAATTTTTTGGACTGCATCGTACTCGGGCAACAAGGCACCCACGAGGGCATGTCCGGCCTCATGGTAAGCAACCAGCCGCTTGCGCTTGTCACTCATCAAACGGTTTTTCTTCTCGGGACCGACCAGAATCCGGTCCACCGCATCGTTGACCTCATCCATTGAGATCTCGGTAAGGTTGCGGCGAGCGGCCAGGATGGCCGATTCGTTGAGCAGGTTGGCCAGGTCCGCACCGGTGAATCCCGGTGTGCGACGGGCAATCTTTTCGACGTCGATGTCCTTGCCGAGCGTCTTGCCCCGGGCGTGAACCCTGAGAATCTCAAGACGACCCTTGAAGTCAGGACGATCAACGACTACCTGACGGTCGAAGCGGCCCGGACGCAATAGAGCCGCATCAAGGACATCGGGCCGGTTGGTGGCAGCAATGATGATGATGCCCGTGTTGCCCTCGAAACCGTCCATCTCGACCAGCAACTGGTTGAGCGTCTGTTCGCGCTCGTCGTTGCCACCGCCGAGACCGGCACCCCGCTGACGGCCTACCGCATCAATTTCATCGATGAAGACGATGCAAGGAGCATTTTTCTTGGCCTGCTCGAACAGGTCGCGTACCCGTGATGCACCGACACCGACGAACATC
>JACMIX010000326.1 GCA_014380935.1 Gloeobacterales cyanobacterium ES-bin-141
CATTTGGACGTATAGACATCAAATTTAGATTATCTAGCATAGACTGTCCAATCCCGGGTGCATCATACTGTCTTCGTAAGCGTTCAAACTAGATACGGCATCGCGACGAGCGGGTTGGTCCCAAATTTCAGGGGAGTGCAACCCGTGGAGTCCGTGCGAGCGTATCAAAATGGAGTTGGAAAAGATGGTAGTGCAATCGAAAGACACGGTTTTCATCACGGGCGGCAGTTCGGGGATCGGTGAGGGACTCGCAAGGGCGTTTCACACACGGGGAGCAACAGTCATCATCGGTGGACGTAATGAGGGGTCTCTCATGCGCGTTACAGACGAATGTCCGGGCATGGAGACGCTGCTGGTTAACATTTCTGAGCCTGAATCGATTGCCCGATGCGCCAGCGTGCTTGGCGAGCGCCACCCAGATCTAAATGTCGTAATCAATAATGCTGGGGTACAGCACCTGGTGGATTTTCGCGGTCCCGAGATCCCCTCGCTCGAGCTGATCGATGCTGAGATCGATACCAATCTCAGGGGACTTATTCACATGACGGCGGCATTTCTGCCTATTCTTCGCCGCCAGAGCGCAGCACGAATCATTCAGGTAAGCTCAGGTTTGGCGTTCATTCCTCTGGTACGCTCACCCATCTACTCGGCTACCAAAGCGGCGGTACATGCCTTCAGCATCGCTCTGCGCGAGCAGTTGCGTGGAAGCTCGGTTCAGGTCGTCGAGTTGATCCCGCCCATTGTCAAGACGAATTTGCACCGCAATCAGCCAGCCCAGCCGGATCGTGCGATGAGTGTGGACCAATTCGTGGCCCGGGCGATACGTGCCCTCGACTCAGGCCAGGACGAAATTGCAGTCGGGCTAGCCTCAGTATTGAGCATTGGTGCCCGTGTAGCACCCGGTCAGTTCTTGAAGATCGTCAATGCCCCTCGTTAATCGGTTCGATGCCCAACTCCTTTTGCCAGTTGGCCAGGGGCTTGTCCCATGCCTGTTCCCACTTTTGAGCAAAGAGGAGTTTCGTCGCTTTGCCCATTTCCATTCCCCGAGCGATCTCGTTGAGTAGCTGGGGTAGCTCTTCGGGTGCCAGCAGAGTACTGGACATCAAACTATTGGCAATTAGCATCGTGGCCATGGGGTAGGGAAACTGAGGTAGGTGAAAAGCTTGCAAGCCAATTTCGCCGATCCCCGATGTATCGAATCCAGTTATCACATGCCAGATGTCGTGGGTTTGACCGAGCCGTGCCTCGATGTAGCTGGCATCGGAGTCGATCTCGAGATAGGAGTACAGGTCAGGGTCAAAATTCTGTGCTGTCATGTGTGACGCGTAAATGTAGCCGAGAGAATCCTGAGGACAGTGCAGCAGTGCCTTCAAGTCGTGTGGCGGGGCCATGTACCGGTCGCGGATTAGCTCAGCGCTGGCAGGATCACGCTTCAGATGATTGGCTGCCAGCGCGAAGGCAGAAGTTTTGACCATGGCGGTTGACATTTCGCCGACCGACTGAAGTCCTTCATCTCCTGAGAGCAGCGCAAAAAAGGACTTGAACACTACTAACAGTTGAAAATGACTTTGCTGTTGAATCTCGGTCGCGGACAGTAGTTTGGTGTCGAGTATCTGTTGGTACATGGGGCTAAACTCCGTGGAGAAACTAAATCGAGCGCTTGATATAAATAAACCGTCAATGAACCGCCGATGCACCATCGGCAGGGCTTCCATCTACATTCCGTGCTTCTCGAAGTAAGCGGTCAGCATCTTGACCAGTAAGTCGATCTGCTCGGCGAATTCGAAGCAGTCTTCACTGCCAAGCTGCTCCACCAGTAGGCCGTTGACTAGCGTCCAGACAAAACGGGCAACCTTTGGCTCCGCCAGTCCCAAAGCAGTCGTGATGGCCCGCTGGTATTGCTGATCCACTTGCTGAAACACGGGATTGCCAAGAACTTCCCGTGGGTCGGAGTGCTGGTAGAAATCCATCCAGATCACTGCTTGTTTGACGAAGTAGGCTTCGTGCTCGATCAAGCATCGACCCAGGCTCGCGATTCGCTCCGGTACGGTCGTTGCTCCCTCGGTCGCGGCTTTCAGCATCACCTCATCCTGCCGACCCAGCTCCTGAACCAGTTGCTCGAACAGGGCTTTTTTACTCGGGAAATAGTGGTACATTGCCCCAGTCGAAATGCCGAGTTCCTGGCTGAGTTGACGGGTTGTCACGTTGGCGTAGCCCTTGGCCGCCAGCAGGTCAAAGCATTTGCAGAGGAGTTCCCTTCGGTATTGCTCCTGGTTGACAACTTTGGGCATCGGTTGATGATTTATATCGAGCGCTCGTTCTAATATAGAAGTCGCAAACTTCGGCTGTCAAGAATCAAGGACGTCAAATCACTCACAAACATTGTGAAAAACGATTGTGCTGCCCGGTCTACGATTAACTGGTCGGCATTCCGGATCATCCCCTTGAACACGCTACGCGGCTTTACGTCAATTGGCAGGCCCATCGACCCGAACTACCCCACCAACCGGGCCATAGCTTTGCTGGCCCTTGCGGTTGCGGTCGGGGGAACTGTTGTGAGTGCGTTCAGAGGCGGAGAGTGGCCCCAGAGCATCACTTTCGGGCTGGGGGCGGGTTTTGCCGTGTTTCTCGCCTGGGCGCTCTGTCGCGAACTCGACCCGGACCACGACCTCTCGGCTTTTCTGGCCGCAGCACTTGTGATCGCCGGGTTATTTGTGTGGGGCCTTCCCGATACGGTTGCGCTTTTCTGGCTGCTCCTTGCCGTTCGCGTCGTCAACCGCTCGACGGGGCTCCCGCCAACAATATTCGATTCTTTGTCGGTGTTAGGGCTGGGCCTGTGGCTAAATTTCAGCCAGCATTGGGGATTCGGCGTTGTGGCGGCAGTGGCATTCTTTCTAGACGCCCGATTGGTGCGAGGCGAACCCCGGCAGTTGCTGTTCGCCGGGGCGTCACTTGTCGCCGCGGTGCTCACGGCGCTAGGTGCAAGAGACATGCCCATTACTCTCTCACCTGTCTTTGCCCTGACCATCGCCCTGACCGCGGCGTTCTTGCCTGTAATCTTTGCCTCGGGGCGGCTGGTCACTACCGGTGACGATACGAGCGAACCGCTCGACCCGAACCGCGTCCGTTCGGGCCAGATCCTGGCGCTCCTGACCGGGGTGGGGGCCGCCCTGTGGGGCGGCCCGGCAGGATTCGCGGCGATGCTGTCCCTGTGGGCAGCAGCGGCTGGCGCAGCCGGCTACAAAGTACAGGTGGCGTCTTCTCGACCCTGAGCAGGTAGGCGGGGAGCAAAGGTTTTACGGATGGATTCGAGGTTTGCCCGCACCAGTTGCTGAAAGGCCACAAGCGGTGGCGATTCTTGGCCCCAGACCATGACCAGTTCGATAGGCGACGGTCTGGGCTTGAGGTCGAGAAATACTACCTCCCCACCCCCCAGGTTACGGACACTCTCGGGCACCAGGGACACCCCCTGCTCCGCGGCTACGAGGGTGAGAACAGTAGCCATCAAGTTCGGGGAGTTGACGACCCTGGGTGAGAACCCGGCACCCTGGCAGACAGCGATGATCTGGTCAAACAGGCCTACTGCCTCACTGCGGTCGAGGAGCACAAAAGGTAACCCAGACAGATCCTGCAACCGCAACTGCTTTTTGACAGCCAGGGGATGACCACTGGGAACGAGGGCCTGAAGCGCTTCTTTTAATACAGGACTACTCACCAGACTCCTATCCACCCCCGGCGGCAGCGGTCGCGTGAAACCTACTTGAAGGTGACCCTGGGCAAAGGCTTCCAATTGCCGCTCGGGCGTCATCTCGAAGAGCCGTACGGTGACTTGCGGGTAGAGGTGCCGGTACTGCTTAATCAATCCAGGCAAGAAGCGCATTGTCGGAGCACCCAGAAAAGCTATCGCCAGTTCACCCACCTCGCCGCGGGCGACCCGCCGGGCCTTTTCGACCGCCGCATCAACCTGAGCCAGGATGCCCTTTGCCTCGTACAGGAACGCCTCCCCGGCTGCGGTAAGCCGCACGGTCCGCTTGTTGCGCAGGAGCAGAACTGTGCCGACGTCGTGTTCAAGGTCGGCAATCTGACGGCTCACCGCCGGTTGGGCAACCAGCAACCCCTCCGCTGCCTTCGAGAAGTTGAGAGCCTCGGCCACGGCCACAAAGTAACGCAGGTGCCTCAGTTCCATGGGTTTTAGTTATGCCAACAAAGCATCACAGCAATTAAAACACGGTATTTCACTTATTAATAGCGAAGCTTTATTCTGCAAAGTGTGAGCAGTCTACGCCACCTGGAGGAAGAAAATGAACGTTTCGTTAGCCACTGTCGGGCTGAGTGCGACCATAGTGCAGCCCCTGCTTACCCCGGTTCAAGTCGGTCCCTACAGGCTGCGAAACCGGACCGTCATGGCCCCCCTAACTCGGATGCGGGCAGGTGCGGGCGGCGTTCCTCAATCTATGAATGCCCTTTACTACCGCCAGCGCGCTTCGGCAGGTCTCGTGATTTCAGAAGCGACGCCAATCAGTGCCGGGGCAGTGGGCTACATCCACCAACCCGGCATCTTCAACGAAGCTCAGGTGGAAGGCTGGAAGCAGGTTACAGAAGCAGTCCACGCCGAGGGTGGCACCATTTTCCTTCAGCTTTTTCACCCGGGACGTATGTCGCACCCGTTGCTCTTGAACGGTCAATTGCCCGTCGCCCCATCGGTCTTAGCTTCGGGTGAGTCTTCGCCGACAGCGGCAGGAATGCAACCCCACCCGCTCCCCCGCGCTCTTGCCACCGAGGAGATAGCGGGAATTGTTGCGAACTATGCCCGCGCCGC
>JACMIX010000327.1 GCA_014380935.1 Gloeobacterales cyanobacterium ES-bin-141
AGATCCTCGGGTGTCGAGGTAGCCAGGATCAACAAATCCACGTCGATGGCTGAGCGTCCGGCCTGTACCAGGGCGTTGTGACCTGCCTGTGCCGCCATATCGCTGAAAGATTGGGAAGGCCCGAGGACGCGACGCCGGCGAATTCCCGTGCGCGTCGCAATCCATTCATCCGAGGTATCTACCAGGTCGGCCATGTGATCATTGGTCACTACCTGAGCGGGCAAGGCCTTACCCACACCGGTCATTTGAACGAATGGCAATGCGTTTTCTCCGCAAAGTCTTTTTCGATAATACGGGGAGAGTGCGCAAAATAATAAAAAGGAGCCAAGGGCTCCTGACAGACACTACTTAAAAACAGATGACGATTGCCGTTTGAGGAGTCAGCCGCCCGGAGCGGGCGGCGTACTCTAACCCTGTTTGTCCTTGAAGTTGGCAACAAATGTGCCTTCGATCTCCATCTCACCGGGAACAACCGAGACCCCTGAGTCCTGCTTGCTTTTGAAGGTTCCGGCGATTTGCCCGGTTTGCGAATTTACGCTGGTAATGTTGAGGACCATCTCACCTTCACCGACCTCGCGGGCAAGTGATTCTTTAGTCGCATCCTCATACTTGCCGGCTGTCGCGTAGGTAGACTGCGATTGGTCGTAGCCTGCATCTGAGCCTCGACCGCGAGAATCGGTGTAGCCCAGGCCGCGCAGGGGTGGAACTACAAGCTCACCCTTCATGTCGGTGGAGGTGTTGATGACATCGCTTACCTGACTGGCCTCCGCCTTCAGGCCGCTGACGCTGAACAAGAATGGAATACGCTCGCTGCGCGCCTGCAGTGTCAGCTGGTAGGTGGTGCTGCCACCAGTGACTTCGATAGCGGGCTTACCATCCTCACCCCGGCGCAACTCGGCAATTACTGGACGCAGGTTGGCGGTCTGACCCCAGATGAGCTTGGTCGGCTTGCCCTCGTAAGCAATTTTGGTGGGCTGCAAGCACATGTCGTAGGTTTGCTTAACCACACCCTCTTTTAATTCGAGAGGAGCGCGGTCCCCTTCTACTTTCGGGCACTCAACCGAATAACCAAATTCGGTTGACGATGCACCAGGCGAACGATCAGAGCCGCAACCCGTCAGTGTGAGTACACCGAGTGCAGCCAGACCCAGGATAATTGCTGAGTGTCTCATTTCGCGAATCCCTCCCCGCGAGAGTTGAACTCGTGGGCGCAATGACTACATTATTAATGAAATATTGCAGAAGATTGCAATAGTGCTCATAGTCTAAAGCAATCGGACTCATTCGGCAACAGAATTTCTTAATTTTCGGCCCGGAACATGACTCGAGTTCGATCAGGCTGTGTTTATATAGAGGGCTCTAGATCAGACTACGCAGTCGCAGGATGAGGGAGTGGGAAAACGCAAGGCGTCCGGCTGGGAGGGATTTTTAAACCTCTATAAACCCATGGGCATGACGTCCCATGATTGTGTCGGGGCGATGCGGCGCATCATGCATGAGCGCCGCATCGGTCACGGCGGTACACTCGACCCGGCAGCCATGGGAGTCCTACCGCTCGCGGTCGGCCGCATGACACGACTGCTGCGCTTTTTGGGCGAAAATAAACGTTACCGAGCCACGATCCGCCTGGGAGTTGCCACGGACACCGATGATCTGGAAGGCACCATCCTGTACCAAGCACCTGCACCCCATCTGACCTTCGATCAGGTGCGCGCAGCACTAGGTACCTTCGAGGGCACTATCGAGCAGACCCCACCACGCTTTAGCGCGATTCGACGCGATGGCAAACACTTGTATGAACTCGCACGCAGTGGCGAGGCTCCCGCTCTCGAAGACATCGCCGCACGTCAGGTTCGCATTGACCAGATCATGGTACTGGAGTGGCGGGGTGGCGATTACCCGGAGGTGATGGTCGATGTGGCCTGTGGTTCCGGTACCTATATACGTTCACTTGCCCGCGATTTGGGGAGTGCCCTCGGTTGCGGCGGTACACTTGCCCGACTGGTGCGGACTGCAAGCGGCTTGTTTGGCATAGAAGACAGTTGCGATCTGGAGACGGTTCGTACCCAGGTAGAAGACCGGACGCTCAGCCTGATAAGCCCTCGCGTCGCCCTCGCTCATCTGCCGGTGGTCTGCCTCGACGCGCTTGATAGTGAGGCGTGGCACTTCGGGCAACAGGTCTTCTGGGCTGGGGAGGCACATTACGTTCAAGTCTGGGACGCGCAGGACCGCTTTTTGGGTATTGGCCTCAGCACCTGCCAGAAGATACAGCCCGTGGTCGTGCTTGCTCAGGAGCCGGGGTGAGCACCCCGACTCCTCTGCTTGTTAAGATCTGTTAGTAAACCTTGAGGGGGTCTCCATGGCCGTAAGCCAGCACATTGGGTCAGGTTCGCGGCCGCGCGGCGTTGGGGACTGGTCGGAGGGCTATTCGTCACTGAACGAGGAGCACGCCTACTGGGTCGAAGACATCGAGGGTGAGGTCCCGGTCGGGTTGCGGGGAACGCTTTTTCGCAACGGCCCCGGACGCTTCGAGCGGGGTGGAGTGGCCTACAAGCACCCCTTTGACGGCGACGGCATGATCTGCGCACTCACGTTCACAGGCGACCGGGTCCACTTCCGCAACCGGTTCGTACGGACCGAGGGCTATGTCCAGGAGTCTGCCGCCGGACGTATTCTGTTCAAGAATGTCTTCGGAACGCTCAAACCGGGCGGGTTCTGGAACAATGCTTTTGATTTTTCGTTCAAGAACGTCGCCAACACGAATGTGATTTTGTACGCGGGCAAATTGCTGGCTTTGTGGGAAGCAGCTCCGCCCTACCGACTTGAACCCAGGACGCTCGGGACCATGGGCCTCGATGAACTAGACGGCACCCTCCACCCGGGCCTGCCCTTCTCGGCCCATCCAAAGCTCGACCCCTTCTCGGGCAACTTGCTCAACTTCGGTGTGCGCACTGTGCCGGGCTTGAGTCCTCAGTCCACTCTGGACCTGTACCGCATCACCCCCGAGGGCCAGGTAATCACGGATAGCACGCATACTGTACCGGGACTTGCGTTCATCCACGACTTTGCCTGCACCGAGAACTACTACATCTTCTTGCAGAATCCGATGGCTCTCGACCCGCTACCTTTCCTGTTGGGTTGGAAAGGTGCGGGGGAGTGTTTGCGGCTGGCCGAGGGGGTGCCCATGCGTATTTTGCTCGTCCCGCGGGCGGGTGGGCCTCTAATCACTGTCGAGACCGAGCCTTTCTTCGTCTTCCATCACGTCAATGCTTTCGAGCGGGACGGGCGCGTTGTCGTGGACAGTGTCCGTTACGAGGAATACTTGAGTGCTCCCGCCGACCGGGACTTCCGGCAAACCGACTTCACCCAGGTGCCGCCGGGACGGGTCTGGCGTACGGAGATTGATCTCGGGCGCGGGCGAGCTGAGACTCGGGCTCTGTGCGAACGCCCGACCGAGTTTCCGCAGGTCCACCCCGAGCGGGTCGGGCGCCCCTACCGCTATGCCTACCTGGGTACGACCCACAGCGCGCGTGACAACGCCCCCCTGCAAGCCATCCTCAAACTCGATACCGAAACGGGCCACGAGCAGATTTACAGCTTTGCCCCGGTCGGTTTCGTCGGTGAGCCCGTCTTCGTCCCGCGTCCCGACGCGACCCGCGAGGACGACGGCTGGTTGCTGGTCCTGGTCTACTTGAGCGACGAGCACCGCTCGGAGTTCGTCATCCTCGATGCAAGTGACCTCGACCGTCCGCCGCTCACCCGACTCAAACTCAAGCACCACGTCCCCTACGGCCTGCACGGGACTTTCACCTCAGAGGTCTTCTGCTGATGCAACAAAGGAACATGGGCAGGACACTCGCAGAAAAACTGGCAAATCTCCCGGAAGAGCGCCAGGCAAAAATCGAGGCAAGGACGGCTGAACTTGTCAACGAACAGATGTCTTTGCAGCAGTTGCGCAAGGCGCAGAAGCTTACCCAGCAGAGGCTGGCGGACAGGCTGAGTATCAAGCAAGACGGCGTGTCCAGGCTTGAAAAGCGCACCGATATGCTTCTTTCTACGCTTGCTGAGGTCGTCAAGTTTCCGGATCGGCCATCCGTGGTCTTGCAAGATTTAAAGGCACTACGCGATTAGGGTGAGGCAGGGAGCAAGACGCGCCCCGCGGGTGAACGTTCGACCGGTGGCGGTAAACCGCGGCGAAAGCGTGACCGGCAGCCACAGCCCGGTATTCGATAAGAACACATTGGGATTTAGCTGTTGCTTCTGAGACGAGCACCGCTCGGAGTTCGTCATCCTCGTGCGGGGGATGGGAAGGGCTATAATCTGACCAGACTAGTCAGGTTATAGCGATGAAAAAACCGCGGGTGCGCTCAAAGCCTGCCACTGAGGGTGAGACGGTAGTAGGAGGAACTTACTGCCGCTGGCGTCTTGAGGAAGCGAAGTCCCGTTTCAGCGAAGTGGTCCGCCAGGCCCGCTCGACTGGTCCGCAGGTAGTGACGTTGCACGGACGCGAAGCGGTGGTGGTGGTGGCAGCCGAGGAGTTTGCCCGCCTGCAGGGAGGCACTACTTCTCAGAGCCTGCATGCATTCTTGTCGAGTTCACCACTGGCTGAACTGGAGTTCGGGGACGAAGGCTTCGTGGCCTCGGTGCGCGACGTCG
>JACMIX010000328.1 GCA_014380935.1 Gloeobacterales cyanobacterium ES-bin-141
CCTTGACCGACAGCCGCCTCGACAGTGATGTTACACAGAGACCTATAACAACTCACCCAAAATCGAAACTTCCGTGCTCAGGCAACCACCGGGCGGGACGTGTTGGAGATGGTCGCCGGTGTTCATGGCGTTGCGCGGTGCCATCCAGGGTTCAAGACAGTAGAAGTCTTTGCCCGCGAGCGTCCAGAAAACCAGGTACCGGAAGACTGGATCGTATTCGAGCACCAGGCGGGTGCCGTCCGCCCGATTGGTAACGCTTGCTTTTTGGGCACGCACGTCGGTGAATATCCAGTCAATCGTAGGTACGTCGAAGGGGAAATTACCGCTAAAATCGCCCGTCTTGCCGTCCTCGTGATCCACGTACTGGCTCGCGGGCAGGTCAAATTCCAGCTGGGATTTATCCGTGCAGGCAAAGTAAGGGTGAAAACCCGCGTACATGGGCATTGGCCCAGCAGAGTGGTTATAGTACTCCTGCCGAATCGTCAAACGCTCTCCTGCCAGTTGATAGGTAAAGCGCACCTCGAAATCGAACGGATAGCTTGCCCGTGTGGTGCCGTCGCTCGTGAGCTTCAGGGTCAGACTCGCACACCCGTCCGTCGCGCTGTCCACGACCTCCCAGGGAAGCAAACGGGCCAGGCCGTGCTGCTTGAGCGTGTAGGTCTCGCCGTTGAGCGTGTAGGAGTCGTCGGACAGCTTCGAGCAGATTGGAAAAAGGATAGGGATGCCACCGCGTACTGAACGAGATGGGTCCAGAAGACTCTCCAGTTCCAGGTACAATAGCGCCCGTTCGTGAAGGGAAAAACTAGCTACTATACCGCCCCGCCCGGGTGCCACCGTGACAACTGCACCGCTCGCGGTGTCGGCCAGTTCATACCCCTCGAACGGTTCGCTGATCGGCTCTACCCGAAACATAGTCTCACTCCAATTTCGGTAACAACTGTCGTAACAGCAACTCGGTCGCCTGCTCGGGTCCAACTCTGGTAAAGCGTGCCTTCTGGGGCATGATGACCAGATTGGGACCCTGTTTGCAGCGCTTCATGCAGCCGGTCTTCTCAACGCGGACCCGGTCTTGCAGGCCATATTGCTCGATGGTCTCGGCAAGGGTACGGCACAGAGCCTTTGCGCCCCGTTTGCAACAGTCGGAACTCGTACACACCAGCACGCGCGTACTTAGAGGAGGAAGTACCCTGGCCGGTTCAGCCTGCGCAGGCTCGGTCGGGGCTATTTGCCGGGCCGCTACGACTGGCTGCTTGAGATGTAGTACCGTAATGGCCTTGAGGTAAGGTTCGCCGCTGTCCTCGTCAAATTTGAGCTTGCCGCGTACTTGAACCCGTTCGCCCGCATGTAAGGAGGCGTTCAGGGCACCGGCCCATTCTTTGGGAAACTTTACCAGGCACTCCCCGTCTGCAACGCTCAGTTTGAAACGGTCAAGACGTCCCTTCTTACCGGGTACGAAAGCAAGGACCTCTCCTTCAAGCGTCTGCAGTTCGCCCATACTCAGACCTCAACTCACTACCGAACCAGGGATCGCACTGTCCCCACGATTGCGTCCACCATAACATCTGTACCTTTACAGCCAGACCCTGGGAGGTTGCTGCCGTCTGGCTTTCGCACCTAGAATTGAACCGTGCAAAGTCTATTTGCAACCGATTACGTTCACCCAGGAGCCAGCCATGGTCGTCGTCCGCAATCAACTGCGTCATCCATTCGGTCATGTCGGTGACAATGCCGTCGAACTCGAGCGCAGCATCACCGAGCCAGTAGTCGAAGGATTGAATTATCTGCTGGCCAGCTTCTTTACGCTCTACGCGCAATACCAGAAACACCACTGGGTCGTAGAAGGCACCGAGTTTGGTCAGTTGCACGAATTGTTCGATGACTACGGGGCACAGGCTCGCGGTCACGCAGAATCGATCGGTGAGCGGGTCAACGGTCTCGGCGGCGTGCCGATCGGTACCCCGGCCAAGCACCAGGAAATGTCCTGCTTTCGACCGGAAGAAGAGGGTGCTTTTGACTGCCGGACCATGCTGATCAACGACCTTAACGCCGAGAAGGTCATTATTGGACTATTACGCCGTCAAACCGCTACAGCCGCGAGCCTGGGCGATTATGGTACCGAGCACTACCTCAAAAAAATCCTGCTCGATACCGAGGAGCGGGCTTTCCACCTGGCCCATTACCTGGCCGATGACAGCCTGGTGCTCGATATCATCAGCAATGGCAACTGAGCGTCTCGCTTCATCAAAATCAGTCTGAAACTAGCACCAAAACAAACGCAAGCTTCAAGAGAGCTTTATATACAAGCATGACTCTTCCGGTAACTTGAAGGTGGAGGAATTCAAAACTCCTTCCCGCCCGGCGAGCATCCCCTGCTTGGCTCCTCGCTCGCTGGGCGGTTTCTTCTCAACCTACTCGGCAATGTTTACCAGGGTAGTCACTCTTGTTGGTTCCGCCTTGGTTTGAATCAGCTCGACCTTGTAGCCGTCCGGATCCTCGACAAAGGCAATGACCGTCGTGCCATGCTTCATCGGTCCGGGGGCGCGGGTAATCTGTCCTCCACGCTCGGCAATCCGTGCGCAGGTCTCGTAGATATCCTCGACTTGCAGGGCAATATGTCCGTAGCCATCTCCCAGGTCGTAGCGGTCTGTGTCCCAGTTATAAGTCAGCTCGATCACAGCCGAGTCAGCCTCAGTGCCGTAACCGACAAACGTGTTGGTAAAGCGCCCACCTGGGTATTCTTTTTGGCGAATCATGCGCATGCCCAGCACATCGCAATAAAAGTGCAAAGAGCGTTCAAGGTTGCCCACGCGGATCATGGTGTGCAAAATACGCATACCGGCTCCTGACTGGTGGTTTATTTGGTCGCGGCAGCCTGCAAGCGGGCCTGGGCGCGTTCGAGACTGGATTGTGCCTGCAACCGCTCAGTCTTATTCTGACTGGTTTGCAAAATTTGCTCGGCCCGGGATTGGGCTTCTCGTGCCCGTTCGACATCGACCTGCGAGCCTAACTCGGCTGCATTGACCAGGACGCTGATCTCGTTCTGGTCAACCTCGGCGAATCCCCCCAGGACGGCAATCGGCACAAAGCCGCCGCGCTGGCGCACCCGCATCACGCCGTTGGTGAGCCCTGTAAATAGAGGTGCGTGGTTGGGCAGGATGCCCAGCTGACCAGTGAGACTGGGCAAAATCACTTCGTCCACCGGATCGTCCCAAACGACCCGATCCGGGGAGAGAATTTTGAGATTCAAGGGCATAGATGAAGCCTCCGCAAATAGTAACGACTACAAAGTGAGTTGCTGAGCCGATTCGATGACGCGGGCGAGATCTTGCAAAAACTGCGCTCCGTGAGCGCCATAGAAGACCCGGTGATCCCCGCTCAAGTTGACTTGCATCTGCCGTTTGACCGCGATGTAGCCTTCTTCGGTCGCAACCACGGTCGGCCGCGCCGCGCCAATCGCCAGGATAGCGCTGGTACCGGGTGGTACGACGGCATCAAAGCGGTCTACCCCAAACATGCCCAGGTTGGAGATCGTAAAGTTTCCGGTCGTGTACTCCTCGGGCAAGAGCTTCTTGGTGCGGGCACGCTCGACCAGATCCTTCCACTCGCGAGCCAGGGTATAGATATCTTTGCTGTCAGCCTGTCTGAGGACAGGGGTAATCAATCCTCCATCCTCCATGGCAACGGCAACAGCGACGTTGACCTCGGAATTTTGGCGTACCCCGCTCGGGCTGTAAGTTGCGTAGACAAGTGGGTGCCTGGTCAGGACCGTGGCCACCGCCTTGACAAGCAGGACACTCATGGTCACACCCTTGGACTTGAGCTGTTTGGCAAGACTGTCGAGGGCCTCGGTAGTAATCGTATAGCCGACGTGGAAGACTGGGATCGTGAGGGATGCCTCCATGTTGCGGATCACAGCCCGCTGAGCCGTCGAGAACGTGGCTGCAACCTCGGGCAACACAACCGGAAGCGCGGCCGGCGTTGATGGTGCGGTAGGCACCTCGGTAACCGACTTCCTGGCTACCGCTGCTTTTTGCACGTCCTCACCGACAATCCGCCCCCCGGGACCACTACCGCTTATACCGGCCAGGTCCACCCCGAGTTCACGGGCAAGCCTGCGCGCGTTGGGCGACACGGCAACCGAGCTACCGTTGTCTCGGGGAGCAGGGCCGGGAGGATGACCATTTGCAGGTGCCTCGGGGACCGAGGGCGACGGCTCAGATATCTCAACCGGGGTGGATTTGGTGGCAGCCGGGGCCGCGGGTTGGGGAGTGCGGGCTTTGGCCTGGGCAATCTCCGCTTCGGTCTCGGCAATCAAGGCAATCGCCGAGCCCACAGGCGCATTGTTGCCGTCACCCACCAGGATATTGGCGAGGTTGCCCTCCTCTAAAGACTCGACGTCCATGTCTGCTTTGTCGGATTCGACTACCAGCAGGATGTCTCCCCGCTCGACCCGGTCGCCAACAGACTTCTTCCAGGTCACGATTTTGCCCTCGGTCATGGTCGAGGAAAGAGCCGGCATGCTGACTTCGCGTATCATCGATGGTCTCGCGTAGGGTTATTGGTATGGTGGCCAGGTCGCAATTGGGATAGAGTCTAGCCTGTACTATCTGGATTGTATGACCTTTCTATGGAGCAGACAGCTACCTTCCTCTGCGCCTTCTGCGGTGAAGAGAATTTGACCTTTATTGACTCGAGTCTCGGCTGGGAGCAAGTCTACACGGAGGATTGCCAGGTCTGCTGTCGGCCCAATGTGCTAACAGTATACATAAACCGCACAAATCTCGATACCACGATCGAAGCGAACCCGGAGTAGAGTTTTGCAGGGGCACATACTTGTGCCCCTACCACCTACTTCTATCTATTTGTTTTCGGCTTTGAGCTTTTCGGCTTTTTGCAGTGCCTCTTCGAGATCACCGACCAGGTAAAAGGCCTGTTCAGGAAGGTCGTCGAACTCCCCGGACAGGATGCGCTGGAAGCCGCTGATCGTCTTTTCAAGCGAGACGTACTTACCCGGTGAGCCAGTAAAGATCTCGGCCACGAAGAACGGTTGCGACAGAAAACGCTGCAACTTGCGGGCACGGTTGACGACCTGCCTATCATCGGGGGAAAGTTCGTCGAGTCCGAGGATAGCAATAATATCCTGCAGGTCTTTGTAGCGCTGCAAAGTAGACTGCACACTACGGGCCACGTTGTAGTGCGTCTCGCCGACGACGGCAGCTTGCAGCATGGTCGAAGTCGAGGAGAGCGGGTCCACCGCCGGGTAAATTCCTAGGGATGCCAGGGCACGTGATAGTACCGTCGTCGCATCGAGGTGAGCGAACGTCGTGGCCGGGGCAGGGTCCGTCATGTCATCCGCCGGGACGTAGACTGCCTGTACTGAAGTAATCGAACCCTCAGTCGTGGAAGTGATGCGCTCCTGCAAGTCACCCATCTCGGTACCGAGCGTGGGCTGGTAGCCGACCGCCGAGGGCATACGGCCAAGCAGTGCTGAGACTTCAGAACCCGCCTGCACGAAGCGGAAGATGTTGTCGATGAACAGCAACACATCCTGTTTGCTGACGTCGCGGAAATACTCAGCCATCGTCAGGGCCGTCAGCCCGACCCGCATGCGCGCTCCGGGCGGCTCGTTCATCTGGCCGTATACCAGGGCTACCTGAGGGAGGACGTTCGATTCTTTGAATTCGTTGTACAGGTCATTACCCTCACGGGTGCGCTCACCCACACCACCAAACACCGACACGCCCTGGTGTTCACTGGCAATGTTGTGAATCAGTTCTTGAATGAGCACGGTTTTACCGACACCCGCTCCGCCGAACAGGCCGATTTTGCCGCCCTTGCGGTAGGGAGCCAGAAGATCGATGACCTTGATGCCCGTTTCAAAAATGCTGGGTTTGGTTTCGAGACTGGTAAAAAGCGGGGCCGGACGGTGGATAGGAAAGGTCTCGGTGGTATCGACGCCGCCCAACTCATCGATCGGTTCGCCCAGGACGTTGAAAATGCGGCCCAGGGTGGCCGTGCCGACCGGCACTCGGATGGCTGCCCCGGTATCGTAGACTTTCATGCCGCGCACGACACCGTCAGTCGTGCTCATCGAGACAGCCCGGACTTTTTTATCCCCGAGCAACTGTTGCACTTCGCAGGTCAGTGAGATCTGCTGACCAGCCTCGTTCGTTCCCTCAATTTTGATGGCGTTGTAAATCTCAGGCAATTGGCCCTCGGGAAATTCCGCGTCAACCACAGGACCGATGACCTGTGTGATGTAGCCGGTGTTACGGGCAGTTGTGGTAACCATGGGCACGCACTTCCGATAAGAATGCAAATTCACTCTGCAACTTAGCATAATTTGTAACATTATCAGCAGCCGGAGAGGGTGCCGGTATACGTCTGAGCAAGTTATATGATTGGGGTCCTGCCTCGGGTAACGCCCCCAACAAAGCCATGCCATCAATACCGACTACGCAGAAAATAGTCTTCGCGCTAGCTCTAGGATGTCCTCTTCTGGGACTTATGGGTCTGAGTGCCAATGCGCTCGAGTTTTCGAACGGTGAGACGGCCTTCAACGGTCCGCTGCGCCTGTTACGCGCAGCGGCAACCGAGACCACCATCGAGTCCTACCCGGTCTACTACCAGTTCACCGTCGAAGTGCCGGCGAGTCTTGACGAGCCGCTCGGGCGACTCATTATTGCTATCCCAACCGAGTTTGGTGATTTTGGCCTGCGCCCACCCAATCCCAATGTTGTACGTGCTTTCGTGCCCACGGCACCCTACGTCAAGGCACCTCAGTATCCTGCCCGAGAGCTGTCAGCCGATGTCCAGGTTGCGGGCGCTCAGGTGATGCTCAGCTTTCGTGAGCCGGTTGCCCCGGGCAGTGTCGTGACCGTCGAGTGGGGTCCCCTGCGCAACCCTCCCCAGGACGGGCTCTATCAGTACGAGGTTACCGCCTTTCCAAGCGGGCCTGCTCCACGTAGCCAGTATGTTGGACTTGGCAGAATCACAATCCGCAGAGGCGGTGGCGGGCGCTGAAGGTAGATGCTTTGCGTTCGAACTATTTCTAATTGCAATGCCCCCGCAAAGAACTTGCAAAGAATCAGTGAAAAACCTGCTGCTGCACTTCCGGATCAAGAATGAGGCGCTAGAATCAGGGGGGCTTTACACCTTTGCTTGTCGTCGCTTAGCCCAGCATTCCAACTGGTGGGCAAAATTAATGTAAAGCTTCTAAAAAGTTGTCTCCCTAATTGCAGTTTATCTTTCCCGTAGGTGCCAGCGAGGTATACGTACTCATGTGTCCAATTCACGTAACGATTTTCTTCCCCAAGTACATCAAGGGGTATAAAGGATACTGTCTGTCAGTTCAGTTAGCTATGAGGAGTGCGGGATGAAGCAGCAGAATAACGTCCTGGAAGTTCTCCAGCAACCAGTTATTGAGTTGGAG
>JACMIX010000038.1 GCA_014380935.1 Gloeobacterales cyanobacterium ES-bin-141
CCAACGATAAATAGTTGTGTGGTCAACGGACAGACCCCGCTCGCTGACCAGTTCCTTTACCTGTCGATAGCTGAGGGGATAGCGTAAGTACCAACGCACGCTCAAGACGATAAGCTCGGCCTGAAAATATCGCCATTTAAACAGAGGAGGTTGACCGAAAGGTGTGCGCTTGTCCGTGGGTTACTCTGCGGCAGGCTCTTCCCAGAGAAGCACACTCGTTTTTTTGCAACGGAACCGTGCTTTCTTACCTCAACCCGGTACAGTCAGTCCTGTCAATGTTTTCGAGTGTTATAAAAGGACCGTCATGACTGATACCCAAGCTCTATCACGTCAATCTCCTCTAGTCCAGGCTCTAGCCCATGGATTGCAGGGCCGGATCGTTCTGCCGAGCGACGCCGACTACGACGATCTCCGCAAGCCCTGGCTGCAGGTCGTGGATCAGCACCCAGCCCTGATTGTGGAGGCCGCTTCCGTCGCCGACATTGTGGCGGCCGTGAATTTCGCTCGGACGGAAAGACTGGTCCTGGCGGTCATGTCCACGGGACATGGTATCGCCGCGCCCTGCGACAATGGCCTGCTCCTGCACCTGTCGAAGATGAAGCAGATCTCCGTGGACGTTGCGCGCAGGGTCGCCCAGGTCTTACCCGGGGTGACCTCGGACGAGCTCCTGGCGGCCACCCAGCCGCACGGTCTGGTCTACGCCGCGGGTCAGGTTTCGGGTGTCGGGGTGATAGGTTACACACTGGGTGGCGGCATGGGCTGGCTCGTGCGGAAGCTGGGTGCTGCCTCTTGGGCGGTCCTGGGTGCGAACGTCGTGCTCGCGAACGGCTCCGTCGTGCATGCGAGCGCGGACACAAACCCCGATCTCTTCTGGGCGCTGCGCGGCGGCGGTGGAAATTTCGGCGTCGTCGTGTCCCTGGAGATGGCGCTCGAGCCCATCCCGGCAGTCGTTGGCGGCGAGCTTTACTACCCGCTCGACCAGGCCGCCGACCTGCTTCGGTTCTATCGCGAGTGGTCGTCGGGACTGCCCGACGAGACGAGTACTATATTCAGGTTGCTGGCCATCCCGCCGGACGATAGTTCCCCACCCGAGATCAGGGGCAAGACCAACTGTATGATTGGTCTGTGTCACTCGGATACTGAGAGCGCGGACGCCGTACTGGAGCCGCTCTACCGCTTCCGTAAACCGCTGTTGAACACCGTCAAGCGCCAGACCGTACTGGATTTGGCTGGGCTTGACCTGGCTTCGCACTCCCCAGGTTCGCCCACGTACGGCCAGGTCGAATTCCTGAAAGCCTTGTCGGATGACGTGATCGACGGCCTTGTCCAGCTTGCACAGACCAGGATTCCCCCTCTGATGCAGATTGAAGTTCAACAGCTTGGTGGAGCTCTCGTCCATGGCGCCACCGAGCAGGGTGCGTTCACACCCTCGGCGGCCCCGTATCTGCTGCATCTTGTGACACCGGCCATAAAAGCTCCCATGGCGGAGATCGCGAAAGCGACGCAGGAAGCCTTCGCGTCACTGGGGGACGCGTACACCGGCGAGGCCTACTACAACTTCTTGCGCGGAGATGAGCAGCAGCGGGTGACGGGGGCCTTTGGCGACACAAAATACGGGCGGTTGCGGGAGATCAAGAGCCGGTTCGACCCAGCCAATTCGTTTCACCTCAACCTCAACATCGAACCAGCGTCACTTAGTACTACGGTTCGGGCTGAGATTTTTGGTACAAAAGCAGCTGAGAATTCTTGAGCTACCGTGGTCGCACATCAATTGTGGCCAGAGGCGAACTTGGTGAAGGGAGTGACGCCGCAAGAGTCGTCAGGAACAGGTTATTGACGCCAACCTTAATATTAGGGACCATCAGCCTCGGCCGGGCGCATCCAGGACGGCAGGGGTGAGAGGCATGGCGGTGAGAAAGCGTGTCCCCATCGATTCGAGCCAGGCAGCGACAAGGGCGTCCTGCCCACACCCCCCTGCCAGGGCACGATCGAAACCGCCGGGGAAGTGGAAAATGAGCAGGCGCGCGGCCACGGTAGCCTGCCAGCGCAGGACTGATCCCGCCGGCGCATAGGTGAACGAGCCCATCCCGCCCCCTATCGATTGGCCGGCGCTCTCGACGGTCACCGCGCCCTCGATCACATAGATTGCCTCGTCGGCACCGAGGATGCGCGCCGGCATTCCCGCCCCGTTGGTCGCGGCGACCTCGAACAGGTCGTAGTTGTTCTCAGTGTCCGCGCCGGCAGCGAGCCGCCGCCAGTGCAGCCCGAAAGCGTCGAACGCGGGCGCATCCTGCGTTGTCGCAACCTTAATGGTCCCGGCTTGCCAGACGCCCGGTTTGGTGACGAGCAACTCCTCAGTGGGTTGGACGCTGAACGGCAGCGCGGTCACGGCGACCGAGCCGTATAGGCGCGACAGGATCTGGTTCAGCTCGTCGCTTTTCGGGGGCAGGCTTTCCGCCATCGTCGGGCGACGGCGCTCATCGGCAGGGTGTGCCAGGGAAATCACGTGCATCTCGGAGCCGGCGGGCGCGTAGAAGTTCAGTACCCGCGCCTCCTCACTCTCGATTGTGAAGGTGTGCGGGGTCATGCGCGGCAAATGGATGAGAGTCCCAGCTTCGGCCCGCACCGTCCTGCCGTCGACGTGAAAGCTGATAGTGCCCTCCAGAACATAGAAGCCCTCGACGGTAAGCGGGTGGCGATGCGTCGGAGGTCCGAGGCCGCGGGGCATCACCTGTTCTAGAAACGATGACTGGTTGTCGGTCTGGATGCCGGTCGCCTGGATCAGCCATAGTGTCCCGACCAGCCACATGGCGGGCGCCGTCTCGCGATCGAGGGTGTAGGCCTGTCGGTTGCGAAGGAGATGTGTGTCCATTCGAGGCTCCCAAGTTGTTGTTCAATGCGTTGCTGGAGGGGGGCGCCTGCTATCGGTATGACGCTTACAGTGGGGGGTGACTTGGTGACCGCCCGGCCCCCCCTCGTGAACCCGTGCGTGAGCCATCAATCCTTCACCGCGGTCCGGTTCTCGTGCTGGGCGTCTTCAGTCGGCTCGGGAGCGCCGGGGCGCCGTCGATTTGCGACCAGTGGTCGCCCTTGGCAGTTCCTTGTAAGCAATCCGATCTCCCTTGGGCGCGCCGAGCCAGAGGGTGTCCTCTACAATGAGCGCAGAGCTCAAGTTCGAGAAGGTTGGAGCTGCCGGCATCTCAAGGAGCGTGGTGAGGGCCAGGGTATCGGGGTCAAGAGCCTTCACGAAGAGCGTCTTGGGGCACTTTTGGTTACCCGGCTTGCATGTCGAGTCGGCCTTTGTTCCAGCGAGCAGCAGTCGCCCGTCGGAGGTCCAGCGCACGTTGTCGGTCCGGAAGCCCGGCTTGATCGCGAGCGGCAGCGTGTCCATTGCCTGGAGGTCGTAGCGCAGGACGGTCGCCGATCCGCTGTCGGCGACGAACATGTAGCGCTGGTCCGCCGAGACCTCTATGCCGTTGGGTCCTGACAGGTCCGTGCCCGGCAGCTTCTCCCAGGTATGGCCCGGCGTCCACCGGTAGACGGCCCCGGTCTTACGATTGGCGAACAGATCCGCCATGGTTTTGGAGCCGTGGAGGAAGTCAGTGACGAGGATGCGACCGTCCGGCAAGCCGACGATCGAGTTATTGAATGCGCCGTCCGTCGCCAGCACGCACCCGATCCAGGTCAGCATGGGCCGGCCCTCGGTGACGGCGACGTCGAACACCTCGATCGCCTCGCGACCGCCATGCCCCACGACGAACAGCGTCGACCTGCCGCTCGCCTCGCGCCGAATGTTGAGACCGTGGGTGGAGAACCGGGTCGGATTCGGCGGCGTTCTGCAGGCGGCGTACGGCGCGCGAGCCACATCGGCAGGATTGAGGACGACCTTGGTGAGGGTTCGACTGGCAGGGTCGATCAGGGCGAGGCCGCCGTCGAAAGTCCTCGGGCTGTCTAGGCCAGCGAAACTGCTTGCGATGATCCAGTTGGTGCCTGGGACCTGCACTAGGTCCTCCGGGCCCGGCAGACTGCGGATGAACCAAAGATCGTTGCCCGATGTGCGAACAGCCTCAGGTGCCGCCTGAGCCGGAGCCTCGGTAGGAACGGATAAGCTGATAAGGGCTGTGGCGGCGGTCATGATGAGCGCTCGGAGGTTCAGGATCTCGCCCCCAAGAATTGGGCTGCACCAACTGCCTTGAGTCTGAAGACGGTAGTGACCGAGCTCTTACAGGTGGCCGATTGGCCTTCGCTGGTGCTAAGGCCTAAACCAGGTATCTTCATGGCTTGTCCCAATTTCATTTCCATCAAATTCCTCACTTCAAGTGGCGGGCTGCAGCATCAGAAGGACTTTACAGGCAAACAATGTCAGTGGAAAAAGTTGAAATGTTCTTCGACCCTAGCCGAAGTTTTAGGAAGCGGCTGTCTTCAATTGACACATTGACAAAACTCTAAATGTTGCTGGACAACAACCGGTTGCTGTCGCGTCCGGGAATAGATGATGTAGATCCGGAATTAAATGTCGTGGAGTTTTGCATCTAGAAGCCATATTTTGGGCTCCGTTGCAAAAACAATTAGTGCCACAGTTCTTCCTTGAAGGTCTGTCTGCTAGGCTGCAAGACCAAATACACGCTCGATGAGTCTCATCTGCAATTGAATTTCTCCTTTATTCACTTCCTTGATTTGGCCTTTTTTGTAGGCCGTAGATGTGCCCGGCACCGCTTGTCCAGTTGGGGAGCGTAGTCTTGGACCCAACGATAAATAGTTGTGTGGTCAACGGACAGACCCCGCTCGCTGACCAGTTCCTTTGCCTGTCGATAGCTGAGGGGATAGCGTAAGTACCAATGCACGCTCAAGACGATAAGTTCGGCCTGAAAATGTCGCCATTTGAACAGGGCAGGGTGGCGGGCAGGAGTGCGTTTGTCCATGAATGGTCATTGGGTGGGCTCCCCCCACTCAAGCACACCCGGTTTTTGCAACGGAGCCGTTATTTGTGTACAGAGCCTTTTGTCGGCTAGACGCTTCTCACTAGAACATAACTTAATCGCTCAATCAATACTTGTAACGTACCTAACATGTCTAAAATGCTAATATTCTTGATAGGCAAATTCGCTCTGAGCTATCTCAGATTTTAGCTCTCTCATTTGAGCACAGACCTCACCTAAATATCTTCGCATATTTGGTTTTGAGCAGGTCTACAAAAGGAGTTCTTTATGATACATGCCTCTCACCGTTACCTGTATCTGGTAGGTATAGTCTCTGCATGGCTAAGCTTCTTGGTGCAAAGCCCTGCATCAGCTCAGGCTACCTACGCTCTGTTGATGAGTGCTTCATCCAACCGTTCTAGTCCGGTTGCCCTGTCCAATCGGAGTGTTTCGGGCAACATCTACGTAATTGCATCTCCTGATAGCAATGTTTCACAGGTTGTATTCTTTCTTGACGACCCAGATATGAGCGGTCCCCCAAGACAGACAGAGTCACTCAAACCCTACGATTTTGCCGGTGGGTCAACTAGTCAAGCCAATCCTTTCAATACCACAACCGTTACGGATGGAGCCCACTCCATCTCTGCCCGGGTTACTACAGGTGGAGGTGAAACACAGGTGATCATGGCAACTTTCACCGTTGACAACAACCCTACACAGGCAACATTAACCTGGACTACTGTAGCCCCGAGTCCCATTGCACGCTTCGAGGCTCAGGGAGTTACAGTTAGCAACAAGTTATATGTCTTTGGCGGATTTGTTGATGGAGCCCTTACTACCACCAAGCGTTCGGATGTATACGATTCATCAACCAACACCTGGAGGCGCATTGCGGATCTACCCGAGCTCATCACCCATGCAGCTGTAGTTGTGGATGGACAATCTATCTACTTGATCGGCGGCTACGTGGGCAATAGCCCCGGGGTAAGCACCTCCCATGTCTGGAAATATTCAATTCCTAACAACACCTGGAGTGCGGCCCCTCCACTACCTGCCATTCGAGGTGCCGGAGCGGCGGTACGTCTTGGGCGCAACTTGCATTACTTCGGTGGTGCCGTTCGTACTGCCAGCCAGCCCGTGGGGGTCGATCGTGGTAACCACTACCGACTATCTCTTGACGGTGGAACAGCATGGTCGAGCCTTGCTCCCCTGCCCAACCCCCGCAACCATCTTGGCGGTGCAACTGACGGAGTTGTTATCTATGCCGTCGGTGGTCAGCACGGCGAGGATGAAGATAATGGCAACGATGCTCAAGTAGATATCTACGATCCTCGCACCGGTACGTGGATTCGCACGACAGACCTACCCAGACCGCGCGGACACATTAGTTCCTCGACGTTTTTCAAGGACGGCTACATTTTTGTGGTTGGCGGCGCTTTCAATGATTTCCAACCCTCAGCGGACGTGACAGCCTACGATCCGGTGAGTGCAAAGTGGCTAACGCTTCCTCCGCTACCCCAGACCCGCAAGACACCCGTGGCAGGCCCAATTGGCAGCCGGATCTTTTCGAGCACTGGCAATGCCGGAAGTGGCGCATCTCCGAGCAAGACGACCTATCGTAGTTCGCCTTTTACGATGAGTACTCCGGGGTCCGAGTGATAGCCCGCGGCAAGACCCGAGAGTCAGTTAAGCGGGTGAGAGGGATTCACTTTTGATGTGGTGTGGGACGCGGACAGAACACGGCACTGTCGCAAAAACGTTGTGCTTGGATGGGAAGGCCGAACATCTTTTCAGTCAATGAAACACCCTAATGTAAACTTCAACGACTTCGTTGCTCGGCCAGGTTCTGCTTATCCAGGCGGTAGTCCTGCACCCTCAGCCTCTCCTTCATCGGGTCGTACAAGGTCCGCACCTGCTCAGCGGTGGGCGTGGCTTCCCGCAACTCTTCCCACCGCTGAGCAGGCGTCTTGTACAACAGCGAGCCGTGCTCCCGCGCTCGGTTGTAAAACTCCTCCCTGTCCGTCCTTTGCACCCGCTCCATCTTGCCGTTCAGGTGTGGTGAGTAGGGCCGGATGGGCCGGAACTTGATGCGGTGGTCCATCAACCAGTACTGCACCGCTGTAGCGAAGAACTCCTCTCCCCGGTCGGTCTGCACCCGCTGCACCAGGAAGGGAAAAGCGCTCACCATCTGTTCGAGGAAGGCCCGAGTGCTGGCAGCCGTCTTGTTCGAGTACAGCCGCACCACCTGCATGCGGGTGCAATCATCGATAGCCGTGTACTCGTAAGGGTGACGCCCCGCTCGGCCATCATCTCTTCAACATCGCGATAGCTGAGGGTGAAGCGAAAATAGAGCCAGACGCAGTGAGCGATGATCTCATGTGGAAAGCGGTGGTGGCGATAGAGGGTGTTGGGCTGGAGCATCGGAAGCCAGCACTCAGTCGTCATCCCACTTAGCATGACAGTGCCGTTTGTATAAAGTTCTCCTCGCTATTTAACTTATGGAGTGTAGCTGTATACGTATAGTTGGACGTGCATATCTGCTCAATGTAGCCTGTCACTTAGTTGGGCTTCCTTTGGTTAATTGAACATAAATCTGATGAAAAATTAACCGTTCCTAGTACTCCCTTCCCTCTTAACTTCTGGAGTCGCTACATGTTGACGAACGGTGGCAAACAAACCACACCTGACATTGGAAAGACACTCACAGACATCGGTCTTCCTTTTTTGGGATCGCTGCTGGCGGGTCCCCTAGGGATTATCCCAGGAGCTTTCGGGCTTATCTCGAAGATTTTCGGAGTGCCGTCCGAACCTACACAGGACAATGTCCAGGCGGTAGAAGAAAAATTGACATCGCTCGACTCTGACACCCTAGTCAAACTCAAGACTCTCGAGTTCCAGTTGCAAATGGAATTCATCCGCTCGCGCACCCAAGGCTTTGAAATTGACGCAGCCGACCGCAGCGACGCCCGGCACACCGAGGTGCAACTTGCCCCCATCGACCCGCGCCGCGGCGAGTTCATGAATACACTGGCGTTGAGTGTGTGCACGTTCTTCGGTTTTCTGGTGCTCGCTGTAATGCTGCTTGTGGTGCTACCCATCACGAGCGAGTCCCGCACCGAACTAATCACTATCGCCAACGTCCTACTCGGTACCGTCGCCGCCGGTTTCACCACAGTAGTAGCTTACTTTTTCGGCTCTTCAGCTGGTTCTTCGAGCAAAAACGACACCATCAACTCCCAATTGCTGGAAATGCAACGACTCTCTGAGCGGGCGATAGACTCAGCCGCCGCTCAAACCACCGTCACCACTACGCGGACTCCGAGTGCCACCACAATCACAACCACTGGTGAGATGGGGACGGATAGTCAACCCCCTTCTGGGCCGCCAGCCCCAGCCGAGGTGTCGACCCCTTTTTCCACCCGGTCCGAGGCAGCTATCCCCGACGCTCTGCTGTCAGCACCCGCGCTGCCCGTTGCCCCTGACCCTCCATCTGGTAGATTCAAGCTCACCGACGCGGCACTGAAACTGCTGTTGGATTTTGAGGTCGGGGGTGGCGAAGCCTTCTACAACACCCGGCTCGTTCACCCGATTTGGCCTGGTGCGGAGTCAGGGGTCACTGTCGGCGTAGGCTATGACCTAGGCCATTGTTCTGTGGACCAATTCCGCTCAGACTGGGGGAACGTCCTTTCGCGGGGAGATTTTGAGCGTCTTGCAGCATGCCTCGGGCTGAGGAGCACCCGGGCCAAGCCCGCTCTGGCTAAGGTGCAGAGCATCTCCATCCCCTGGCGCGTAGCGTTCGCAGTGTTCGTCAACTCCAGTGTGCCCGCAGCTTGGAAATCTACCACCGCCGCCTTTGCCGGTATCGAACGGCTGCCCGGCGATCTTCAGGGGGCTTTGCTGTCTCTGGTCTACAACCGCGGGGCACTCATCGACAGCAGCGACCGCCGGAGGGAGATGAGAGACATCCGCGAGGCGATCGCCCGTAACGACCTCGGCCGTATCCCCGGGTTGCTGCGCTCGATGATTCGACTGTGGCGAGGAACGGACATCGCTGAAGGGATGCGGCGCCGTCGCGAGGCGGAGGCTCGACTGGTCGAGATCGCCCTCGACCAGAGTGCCAGGCCTGTAGCAGGGAGCACTACCGTCGCGCCCCCTGCCGTGCCCCTCACCCGAATCCTCAAGCGGGGTGTCGTAGGCGAAGATGTGCGGGAGCTTCAACGCTGCCTTGCAACTCGGGGATTTGATCCCGGAACCCCCGACGGCGAATTTGGCCCTGATACGGAGACGGCAGTGCGTCGATTCCAGACTATCGCCGCGCTCACGGTAGATGGGGAGGTGGGTCCCCTTACTTGGGGGGCCTTGGCAGGCCCTGTGGCGGAAGACCTGGCTGCCACTCAGGCGGCTAGCCTGCAGCAACGGCAGAAATTAGTGGGGATTGCTCGCAGCGAAGCCGCCCGCAACCTGGTCTGGAACGGAATCCAGAGTGAGGCCGAGAAGTACCTTCGGCCCCTTCGTGCTCCTCTAAACATACCCAATTCCACTACCCACTACAACTGGTGCGCCGCCTTCGTCACCTACTGCTGCCGCCAGGGAGGCTACGCGATCCCCGACCGGCCGGGGGATTTTTGGGCCACCATGGCCAAAGTTGAAGCCTGGAAACACTGGGCTAAGATGAACGGCACATGGCATCCCCGGGGCACGGTCGAGCCTGCACCTGGTGACATCGCCTGCTTTGAGTGGAAGGACAGGGACACTGAACTCGATCACATCGGCATCGTCCTCGCCCACACACCGGGCAACGCGCACATCGAGACTGCCGAAGGTAATACCAACAACCGTACAGCAATCCAGCAGCGCAATACAGCGAGTGTTGTTGGATTCATCCGACTGTAGATGCATCCCGAGTATCAGCCCTCCTACCCACGAGATGCGCAACGAGCTTAGCCCGTTGAGGCGCAAACCTTCTGCTCAAGCAACTTCAGGTACTCGCAAATTCCAGAAGGTACCCCGTGCAATTGCACCGTGAAGTGTACCCGAGCGCCGAGGAGCTCATTTCGCCTCAGACACTGCTGCCAACTCAGACGACGATGTGCCCGCCGGGGTCGGTCCAGACGTGTCGGTTCGGGCCTGCTGCCGAGGGCGAGCACCGCGACTTCTACGCGCTGAGTACGCAAGTGAGTGCTCAACTCCCGCCGCAGCCGAGAACTGGGCAAGTCCTTATTTTCTCGAAACCAGTGTCCCGGGTTCCTTCGCCGCCGGGGACGTTCGGTACGGATCGGTGAAACGGGTCGCATCGGCGGTCGGCGAGGGGGCGATGGCCGTCACTTTCGCGCACAAATACCTGGAGGAAACGGCTTAGGTGTAGCCAGACTTTACTTACTTTTCCTTGCTGCTTTGGGTTTCTTAGGCTTCGGTTCAGGAAGATCGCGGGCTGTTGCTGCTACTAGGCGCGCAAGCCAGTCTTTGTCATCAAGGCGGTCTGTGACGAGGTACTGAGGCTTTGCACCAGGATAGGGAATCGCTTCGACGGGATTGCCGATTGCGGTTTTCCC
>JACMIX010000329.1 GCA_014380935.1 Gloeobacterales cyanobacterium ES-bin-141
CAAGTACGGGCTGTCGCAAATCACGGTAGTTTTCGAGGACGGCACCGACATCTACTTTGCCCGTCAGCTTGTCAATGAACGCATCCTGGGCGCACGGAGTCAGTTGCCCGCCGGTGCTGAAGCTCCGGTCATGGGGCCAGTTACCACGGGTCTGGGCGAGATTTTTATCTTTGAACTCAAAGGCAGCCTCGACTACACCCCCATGGAGTTGCGCACGTTAATGGACTGGACAGTCATTCCCCGGCTCAAATCGGTGAATGGAGTAGCCGAGATCAACCCGATGGGCGGCTTCGTCAAGCAATATCAGGTCAAGCTTGATCCCGAGCGTCTGCTGGGCTACGGGATCACACCTCAGCAGGTCTTCACCGCCCTCGAATCAAACAATGCCAACTCGGGCGGCGGTTATGCGACCGATGCGGGGGGTGAGCAGACGATCATCCGGGGAGCGGGGCTGGTCGTGACTACCGAGGACATCTCCAACGTGATCGTGGACCGCTCCAAAGGCTCACCCGTGTATGTCCGTGATGTGGCCGAGGTCGCCATCGGCAACCAGTTGCGACAGGGTGTCGTTACCCGCGACGGCAAGGACGGCACGGTGCTCGCCACGGTGCTGATGCGTACGGGGCAGAATGCCGACGCCGTGGTCAAACAGGTCAAAAATCGCGTGGCGGAAATTCAGACCGAGCTGCCCGAGGGAGTCGAAATCGTCCCTCTCTACGACCGGACAGACCTCATCACCAAGGCGATCTCCACGGTTACCTCCAACTTGATTGAAGGCGCGTTGCTGGTAACCGCCATTTTGCTCCTGATGCTCGGCAACATCCCCGGTGCCCTCATCACGGCCTTCGTCATCCCGCTCTCGATGCTGCTTGCCGTCACCGGTATGGTGATCGGCGGCGTGAGCGGCAACCTGATGAGCCTTGGGGCAATCGACTTCGGCCTGCTGGTGGATGGGGCTGTGTTCATGGTCGAGAACATCATCCTCAGGCTCTCCGAGGAACGGCCTGAGACGAACGCTGAGCGCCGGAAGGTCATCGGTTCAGCAGCGGCGGCGGTTGCCAAACCCGTGACCTTCGCCATCATCATCGTTACCGTCGTCTACATCCCGATCTTCGGGTTGAGCGGCGTCGAGGGTAAGCTCTTTCAGCCAATGGCCTTTACGGTGATTTTGGCCCTAATTGCATCGCTGGTGCTGACGTTGTCGCTGGTACCGCTTGCGTGTTACTTTGCTTTCCGCACACCGCCCACCGAGCGCGAGACCCTCATTGTCGAGGCGATTCGTCCTCCCTATGAAGCGCTAATCGAGCGACTGATGGGCAAGTGGTTACCGATTTCGGTCGTCTGCGGCTCAATCTTTTTTGCTTCTTTGACGCTGGTACCACTCCTGGGATCTGAGTTTGTGCCCAACCTGTCCGAGGGGTCGCTGATCGTCAATATGCGCCGCCCTCCGGCTGCCTCTCTTGACGAGGGTGCCCGCCAGACCAAGATTGCCGAGCGGGTCGTGCGCGAGTTTCCGGAAGTCAAGACTGCCTTCTCCTTCACGGGTCACCCGGAGCTTGCCACCGATACCAACAAGTCCGAGAACTCCGATATCTTCGTGATGCTCAAGCCCCAGGAGGAGTGGAAAACCGCCAAGACTCAAGAAGAACTGGTCGCCAAAATCGAAAAGCGTCTCACGGGCGTCGTACCGGGAGTAACAGTCGCTTACACCCAGCCCATCCAGCAGCGCGTCAACGAATTGCTCTCGGGTGACCGCCTCGATATTGCCCTACGCATCTTCGGGCCGGATATCGACGAACTCGACCGGCTCGCGGGTCAGGCGGCGGGTGCAATTCAAGGCGTCAAGGGAGCGGCGGATGTGCGGGCCGAGACTATCAAGGGGCTGCCCGTGCTCAATATTCAGGTAGACCGCCAGCGGCTTGCTCAGTACGGGATCAATGTCCGCGAAGTGCTCGACACCATCGAGGCGACCCGGACCGGCAAAGTCGTCGGGACCGTCTACGAGGGTCGGCAACGCTTCAACATGGCCGTCAAGTTCGACGATGCCGCCCTGAGCAACCTCGATGACGCCCGCAGCCTGCCGGTTGCGACCGAGGACGGTCGCATCGTTCCACTTGGCTCGGTCGTGGATATCTCGACTGATGACGGGCTTGCTCAGATCTCCCACCGTGAGGGCGAGCGGGTAATTACCGTCGGTATGAACGTACGTGGGCGCGACCTGGGCTCCTTCGTAGCAGCGGCTCAAACCGCTGTCGGTGAGAAAGTCCAGATTCCCAAGGGATACCGGTTCGTCTGGGGCGGCCAGTTCGAGAACTACGAATCGGCCCTCGGACGTCTGCGTATCCTCGTACCTCTCGCCCTGCTGCTAATATTCCTGCTGCTCTACAGCAGTTTCAACAGCCTGCGCCCCGGCATCTTGATCTTCTTGAACGTACCCTTCGCACTGGTGGGCGGGCTGGTGGCCCTTTACGTGCGCGGTATGCCCCTCTCAGTCTCGGCGGGGGTGGGCTTCATCACGCTCTTCGGAGTGGCGGTGCTCAACGGCATCGTGCTGGTTTCAACCATCCGGGACATGGAGCAAGCCGAGGGCCTCAGTTCGACGGCAGCGGCTCTCAAGGGTGCCAAGGAGCGCTTGCGACCAATCATTACCACCAGCCTGGTAGCGTCGATCGGCTTTATTCCGATGGCGATTGCAACCAGTGCGGGAGCCGAAGTTCAGCGCCCACTCGCGTCCGTGGTTATTGGAGGTCTCGTGACCTGCACGCTCTTCACCCTCTTCGCCCTACCCGTGCTCTACCCGGTCGTTTGTGGCAAGCCGGACAAAATGGATGGCGGACAGGCGCAGCCCTCCTTCTGGTCGCGGCTGCAAAAACTGTTCTCTTCCTCAAATGTTGGCAGACGCGATCCCGTACCCGAACCGCTCAATGTACAGACTGAGCCGATTACCACAGGAGACCAGCCTCTATGATTGGAGTCCTCAAGGAGCGATTTGCCGAATTACTCGGCCTGTTCTTGTTCCTGTGTTGGGTAGCTTTCTTGATCCTTCATAAGATCTTGCATGTGATTTAATCGGTGTGAACTCCGCGGGTATTGCTTGTGAGTCTGAAGCTTTATTTTCTTCGCCACGGACAGACCGATTGCAGCCGGGATGATGCGTTCTGCGGCTCGATCGATGCGTTGTTGACCCCGGACGGCTTCGAGATGGCCGAGGCGTTTGCATCCGCCTACCGCTCTACTCCCTGGGCAGCGGTCTACAGCAGTCCGATGCAACGAACGATTGCCACGGCAGGCCCTCTATGCAAGGTCCTGGGGCTTGAAGCCCAGCTGCGCGAAGGACTTAAAGAAATCGACTACGGCAAATGGGAGGGCTGCTCCAAGACCCAGGTGGACGGCGACTACCACGACGACTACCTCCGCTGGCTCGCGGACCCGGCCTGGAATGCGCCCACCGGTGGTGAACTGGCTGTGACCATTGCTGCTCGTGCCCTGATGGTGATTGAG
>JACMIX010000330.1 GCA_014380935.1 Gloeobacterales cyanobacterium ES-bin-141
CCTGAAACTGTAATTGGCGTGGTTTTTAAAGAAGATGTTGAAGTCCGGCACCTGCGCTGTGTGCCCAAAGCCGTAGTCGTAGCTGCCCGAGAGACCAAGTGCGCTGTAGATGGGGTCCGCGTTGACGTAAGCTTTTTGGGAGATAAGGCGGATGACCTCTTCACGGTTCTCAGGTAGATCGCAGTAGCGACAGGCTTCGAGCAACGCCTTGACCAGGGCGAGAGCCGTCTTTGGATTGGCTTCGAGCCAGCTTTCCTTCATCCCGAGCACCTTCTCGGGGTGTGCGGGCCAGATGTCAAGGTCGGTTGCGGGTACAAAACCGAGACCCTCATGTACGGCACGGGAGTTCCAGGGTTCCCCAGTACAGAAGCCGTCGATGTTGCCTGCTTGCAGGTTCGCGACCATCTGCGGCGGTGAGATGACGACCAGATTGACATCCTGGTCAGGATCGATGTCCGCACCGGCAAGCCAATAGCGCAACAAGAGGTTGTGCATGGAACTTGGATGAACCATGCCCAGGGTGTGCGGTTTGCCAGTCCGGTCCTCGGTTAGATAGCGCTTGAAGTCTTCGCGGGTGCGGACCCCGCGCTCGTAGAACTTGCGAGCGAGGGTAATGGCATTGCCGTTGCGGCTGAGCGTGAGCGCCGCCGTCACCATGACCGGGGGACGGTTTGCGATTCCGAGTGTCTGGCCAAGGGGCATGCCCGCTACCATCTGCGCCGCGTCGAGGCGATCCTCGGCTACACCGAGCGCGATGGCTTTCCAGCTTGGTTCACGCGAGAGGTTCACCTCCAGGCCGTACTTGGCGAACATGCCTTTCTCTTTGGCAATCACCAGTGGAGCGCAGTCGGAGAGGGGGACGAACCCGAGGTTGACCAGTTGTTTCTCAAGGCCCGAGGCAGTCCTGACTTGCGTGACGGGGATTTTTGCCGGCAGTTGGGCGGCAGCCTTTTCTTTCTTGGCCTGGTTGAGGTAGTAGAGCAGTTCATTGCGCTGGCGGTAGTAGTTGGGGTTGTTAATGACCTCCATGCGCTTGCGGGGCCGGGGCAACTCCACGCTCATGATGTCGCCCACCCGAGCACTTGGGCCGTTGGTCATCATCACGATCCGGTCTGAGAGCAGCAGGGCCTCCTCGACGTCGTGGGTGATCATGATCACCGTGATGCGGTTGTCCTCCCAAATCTTCAGCAGTTGCTCCTGGAGGCGGCCACGGGTGAGCGCATCGAGGGCACCGAAAGGCTCATCAAGCAGCAATACCTTGGGGCGTGTCGAGAGGGCACGGGCAATCCCGACGCGCTGGCGCATGCCGCCTGAGATCTCGCCGGGTTTTTTATCGGCTGCCTTCTCGAGACTGACCATGCGAATGTGCTCTTCGACCAGGGCTTCACGCTCGGCCTCAGAACGTGCCTTGTACACTGCGTCCACGGCCAGGGCAATGTTCTGACGGACCGTGAGCCAGGGCAGGAGCGAGTGGTTCTGGAAGGCCACCATGCGGTCGGGTCCAGGACCGGCCACCGTCTCCCCGTCTACAACCACGCGGCCTGAGGTTGCGAGGCCCAGACCTGCCACCATATTGAGAACCGTGGATTTGCCACAGCCTGAGTGACCGATGATCGAGATGAATTCTCCCTCCTCAATAGGGAGGTTGACGCCCTTCAAGGCTTCGTAAACTGTACCGTCGGCCGAGGTAAAGACTTTGCCCGCGTTCTGAATCTCCAGATATGCCATGGGGCTCCTTGGGTAACGGGATATGAGTAAGTAGATTATTCAGAGACAATCAGCAGCTTGCCCGCGTAAAACACCAGCCGGTCCAGGGCAAACCCGACCAGGCCGACAAACAGAACCGCGAGGAGGATATCGCTGATACGCGAGCTGTTGTAGGAATCCCAGATAAAAAATCCGATGCCGACACCGCCCGTGAGCATCTCTGCTGCCACAATGGCGAGCCACGCAAGACCCACGGCAATGCGCATGCCGGTGAACATGTAAGACGCGGCAGATGGTAGCAGGATTTTGAAGAAGTAGGTCGTCTTCGAGAGTTTGAGCACGCTCGCAACGTTCTTATAGTCCTGGGGAGTCTCCTGCACGCCCACGGCCGTGTTGATGATGATGGGCCAGACGGCAGTGATAAAAATGACGAAGATAGCGCTCGGCTCGGCCTGACTGAGAGCAGCCAGGGAAATCGGCAGCCAGGCAAGCGGCGGCACCGTGCGCAACACCTGAAAGATCGGGTCGAGCGCCAGACGAAAGGCTCTAACAGAACCAAGCAGGATACCGACTGAAACGCCGACCACCACGGCGAGCGAGTAACCCCAGGCCACACGCCCCAAACTGGTGAGCAACTGCCAGGCGAGTCCCTTCTCGTTGGCACCGTTGTCATCAAAGAAGCCCGTCATGAGAGGCAGGGTGTCCGTAGCAACTTGAACCGGACCGGGCACCTGACCGGTCATTCCTGCTGCACTCAACATCTGCCAGGCCACCAGGAAAACAATGATAGCCAGTGCCGGGTACAGAACAACCTCAACCCGGGACAGGATATCGGTGATAGCCCGACTAGTCTTTGAAGGTCCGGCTGGTGTAGACGGAATCACAGCTTGCGTTGCAACTTCCTTAGTGGTTGTCATAGTTCATCCTTGGGTGAGCAGCGTTTATTTCAACAGGTGGACTCAGACCAGCTTCTTGAGCTTGACGCTCTTGAGGTAAGCTTCGGGGTTGTTGGGGTCAAACGTGATGCCGTCGAAGAACTTTTCGACCCCGCGCGAGGAAGTCTTGGGAGCAGCCTGAGCGAGGGTTTTGGC
>JACMIX010000331.1 GCA_014380935.1 Gloeobacterales cyanobacterium ES-bin-141
CCTCGAAGTTGAGCACTTCGGCACCCTGTTCCTTAGCCATCTTCAGACGGCCGGGGTAACGGTCGATCGCAATGACGCGCTCCGCCCCGAGCAAAAAGCAACTCTTGATGGCAAACTGCCCGACCGGCCCGCATCCCCAGATCGCGATCGTGTCACCGGGCTGAATGTTGCAGTTTTCTGCCGCCTGGTAGCCGGTCGGGAAGATATCGGTCAAAAAGAGCACCTGCTCATCTGTAAGACCCTCGGGAATCTTGAAAGGACCCACGTCCGCGAACGGCACCCGCGCATACTCGGCCTGACCACCCGCGTACCCACCGTACAGGTGGCTGTAACCAAAGAGCCCCGAGCCCGAGCGCGAACCGTACAGGCTCTCTACCATCCAGGCATTCGGGTTGGAGTTGTCGCACAGCGACCAGAGGTCCCCGGCGCAGAAACTGCAGTGGCCGCAGGCAATCGTGAAGGGGATAACCACCCGATCTCCCTTGGCAAGGTTGTGGACCTCGCGGCCGACCTCGACTACCTCACCCATGAACTCGTGGCCCAGGATGTCGCCCTTCTGCATGGTCGGAATAACGCCGTCGTACAGGTGCAGGTCGGAGCCGCAGAGGGCCGTAGAAGTGACCTTGATAATTGCGTCACGCGGGTTGATAAGTTCTGGATCCGGTACTGTTTCAACCCGCACATCGTTGGCGGCGTTCCAGCAGACAGCCTTCATGTAGTCATTTCTCCTTTTAGTGGATTTAAACAGGCCGGGCCTCTGACTACCCGGCGCGGAGTATCTTGTCTAACGGCGTCCGGAAGACTGACCACTAGTAGTTGCCACTTCACCAGCTTCCATCACCTGCTTGAAGCGCCGCAGGTCGTCATCCACCTGCTGGGAGGGCTCTTCCTGAAAAAGCTTGAGGATGGCTGCACCAACTTTGCCCGCCGGTGGGTCGTAGTTGATCAGCACCTTTACCTCGGTACCACGTCCACCGGGAGCGGGCATGAAGTGTACCGAACCCGCATTGCCCACATCCGCCCCTTCGAGTGAGCGCCAGGCAATCATTTCGTTCACTTTTTCATCAACAATCTCCGCATCCCACTCAACCTTGGTACCTGCGGGACCCTTCGCAACCCAATGGGAGTTTTTGTCATCGATCACCCGCACGGCTTCTAGATGCTTCATGAAACCCGGTAGATTCTCGAAGTTGCGCCAGAAGCGGAATAGTTCTTCAGGCTGTTTGTTGATGGTTACGGTCTTCTCGACTTTGATGCCGCGGTTATCCGGCACACTCACATTGCCCTCCTGTTTGCCAACCTGGCTAGTATCGATACCGAGCGCTCCGTAGAGCTTGGAATCCCCAGTCACACCGCGATAAATAAGTCCGCCTCCGGCCAGGGCAAGCAGGACGCCACTCAGGTTGCGCCGCGTCAGGCCATAGAGCACCATCGTGCCACCGCCAATCAGCGAGGAAATGCGCTCGACATCCCCGACGTTTTTCTTGTCCTGCACACTGCGATACATTTTATTACTCTCCGCTTGAGTCAATGCCACCTTCAAATCCCCTCTCGCATAGTTGCTCTGCTTAGCTTCTTCAGTGTTTTGTTCTTGAACTCGCCTGATCAGTGCAGTTAGAACGAAGCATTTTATATCAGCAGATGTATGCTCAAAAGTAGATCTCATTAGGGTGTGTTTCCATTGACCCTAGGGAAGAACCTGAGCTTACCGGCATGATAAAAGCGGGGTGACACTGTCTACCCCGCTTTTGTACGGGCACGATGCATCGTGCCCCTTATGCGCACCCGTCTAGACTGCTGCCACCTTTTGGGTCGCGTGTTTGAGGACGGCGGCCTTGTCGGTTCTCTCCCAGGGTAAGTCCAGGTCCGAGCGCCCAAAATGACCGTAAGCCGCCACATCTTGATAGAAGCGCCCACCCCGCAGACTCGGGAGATTGCGCAGGTCAAAGTCACGGATGATAGCGGCGGGTCTGAGGTCAAAGTGCTCCCGAATGAGCAGCAGCATCGTCTCCTCGGAGACCCTACCCGTTCCAAAGGTTTCGACCAGAATGCTCAACGGCCGGGCGACACCGATGGCATAGGCGATCTGCACTTCGCACTTATCGGCCAGCCCCGCCGCGACGATATTCTTGGCCACGTAACGGGCGGCATAGGCAGCCGAGCGATCCACCTTGGTGGGATCCTTGCCCGAGAAAGCACCACCGCCGTGCCGGGCGTACCCCCCGTAGGTATCGACGATAATCTTGCGGCCCGTCAGTCCCGAGTCGCCCTGGGGTCCCCCAATCACAAAGCGACCGCTCGGATTGACCAGTATGCGGGTCGAGTCATCAGGCTTGAGGTCAAGCCCCTGACAGGACGGCATAACCACGTGCTCGAGCAAATCTGCCTTGATACGCGCCTGAATCGCGTCATTGTCCGTCAGGTCGTCGATGGTGGCCTGGTGCTGAGTTGAGATAAGCACCGTGTGGATGCCTACAGGACGGTCCACACCGCCGGTCCGCTCATATTCGACCGTCACCTGTGCCTTACCGTCCGGGCCGAGGTAAGGAAGGGTACCGTCCTTGCGTACCCGGGCCAGTCTGCGTGTGAGGCAGTGAGCCAGGTAAATAGGCAAAGGCATCAGTTCGGGCGTCTCAGTGCAGGCGTAGCCGAACATCAGACCCTGGTCCCCGGCACCAATCCGGTCCAGGGCATCCTCACTGAGATGGCCGCGGACTTCCTGGGCCTCACTGACACCCTGGGAGATTTCTGGTGATTGCTCATCGAGGGTAAGCATGACCGCACAGGAATCGGCTGAGAAACCGTTGTTGGCGTTGGTGTAGCCAATTTCGCGGATCTTGGCGCGGATGAGCTTGGTGAAGTTGACCGTCGCCCGGGTGGTGATTTCGCCTGTCACCACGACCATACCGGTATTGACCACGACTTCCGCGGCCACCCGCGATTGCGGATCCTCGCTCAAGAGCGCGTCGAGGATGGTATCGGAGATCTGGTCGCACATCTTGTCGGGATGACCCTCAGTTACCGACTCAGAAGAAAAAAGGTATCTGGACAAGGCACTGCCTCCATAGGAGATGGTAATTGCGCCTCTTGCTTTTCGTGGATTGCAGTTGGGATGCGTGACTTATCTTTCCGGTTCAACTCGACCGCAGGATTTGGCACCGCGCCTGAATGGGCTGGCCGGTTGCCGTGGCGTCGACGGGCCTGTTCCCTTACGCCTGCTCTAGATAAGTCAAGAGACTCAGGTAAACCTATCACCGCGTTTTATGTGATGTCAATCAAAAAAACGGGGGTGCAACCGGCACCCCCACTGTTATGTCCCATATGCCTGCATTACTTGAGAACGGGCAGGGCCATCTCTTTTTGAGGAAGCTGTACTACCGAGCCGACGATTTTACGCAATTCTTCACCATCGACGGTTTCCTTCTCGAGCAGCAGGTCCACGATACGGTCCATCAAACCGCGGTGCTCGTTGAGTAGACCGATGGCCTGGTCGTAGCATTGCTTGACAATCAGGCGAACCTGCTGGTCTACGAGTGCAGCAACATCTTCAGACATGTCAGAGCGCGTACCCAGGTCGCGCCCCAGGAATACTTCACTGCTGTTGCCGCCCAGCGAGAGCAGGCCCAGGTTGGACATGCCGAAGCGCGTGACCATCTGGCGGGCCATGTTGGAGACCTGCTGAAGGTCGCTTCCCGCACCGGTCGTGACCTCGTCCTCACCAAAGACGACCACCTCGGCCGCCCGACCACCCAGGGCACCCGTGATGCGAGCGAGTAACTGGGAGCGCGAAATCAACATCTGCTCCTCAGAAGGCGTAAACCAGGTCAGGCCACCGGCCTGTCCACGAGGAATAATCGTCACTTTCTGCACGGGGTCGTGCTCGGCCAGGAGCGTCCCCACCAGGGCATGGCCCACTTCGTGGTAGGCGATCAGCCGCTTCTTTTTGCTGTCGATAAGCGGCTGCTTCTCAAGACCCGCGATCACACGGTCGGTCGCGTCGTCGATTTCGCGCATGGTAATTTCGGTCTGGCGGCGGCGGGCAGCGAGTATGGCTGCCTCGTTGAGCAGGTTCGCCAGGTCCGCACCCGCGAAGCCCGGGGTCCGGCGCGAGATAACTTCCATGTCCACGTCCGCGGCCAGCTTTTTGTTTTTGGAGTGGACCTTGAGGATCTCGAGGCGACCGTTCATGTCCGGACGGTCCACGGTGATCTGACGGTCGAAGCGGCCCGGACGCAGGATGGCCGCGTCCAGGACATCGGGGCGGTTGGTAGCAGCAATGATGATGACGCCCGTGTTGCCCTCGAAACCGTCCATCTCGACCAGCAACTGGTTGAGCGTCTGTTCGCGCTCGTCGTTGCCACCACCGATACCCGCACCCCGCTGACGGCCTACCGCATCAATTTCATCGATGAAGACGATGCAAGGAGCATTTTCCTTAGCCTTCTTGAACAGGTCGCGTACCCGTGATGCACCGACACCGACGAACATCTCGACAAACTCAGAACCCGAGATTGAGAAGAAGGGAACGCCCGCCTCACCGGCAATAGCCTTGGCAAGCAGCGTCTTACCAGTACCGGGAGGGCCGACGAGCAACACGCCCTTGGGAATCTTGGCCCCAACTGCCGTGAAGCGCTCGGGCTTCTTCAAAAACTGGACGACCTCTTGTAACTCTTCTTTGGCCTCGTCGATACCGGCCACCTCATCAAACTTGACGCCTGTTTTGGCCTCCATCTGAAAGCGTGCCTTGGACTTGCCGAAGTTCATCGCCTGTCCGGGGCCGCTGCTGTTGCCTGAGCGGCGAAACAGCAAGAACAAGCCCCCCAGGAGCAGCAGGGGAATGAACAGGTTGCCGAGGATACCCCAGAAGGCACCGTTGTTGCTGGGCGGATAAACCGTGACGGCAACCTTTTGCTCGCGCAGCAAGGGAAACAGTTCATCGCTGCCGTTGAGCGGCAGGTTGACCCGGAAATTTTTCAAGGCTCCATCCGGTACCTGGGGGTCAGGCAGGACTGCAATCGCTGTGCGCCCGCCCTCGAGAATGTCTACCTGCTCGACTTTTCCCTGTCTTATGTAGTCGAGAAATTCACTGTACGGAAGCATGGAGCTTGCCGTGTTAACCCCGTCGCCACGGTTCGGACCGGCAGACAGGCCCTGCCACAGCAGGACTGCAATCAGTACGAGCGGGATCGCCCCCAGTAAAATTGTTTTCCAGGAAAATTTCATCGGCTGCCTTCTCGCACACTAATGACTCTCTTAATCTAACTTAACCCAGGATCTCGAAGTCGGAACCATTTTGACCGCGCTTAGGCGTGTTCTTTACAATCCGGTCATACAAGCTGACTGGTAGGCCTGCACCGCTTATATGAGGGCTTGATGACGCACTCCACCTGACCAGTTCGGGTAAGGTAATCTTGTTGAAGGATCCGCTTCGATGATTTACACGCTTTACTCATAAACGAGCTTGACTTTTGGTTCATGAATAAGCCAG
The DNA here is from genome assembly GCA_014380935.1 of Gloeobacterales cyanobacterium ES-bin-141. Classification (GTDB taxonomy): domain Bacteria; phylum Cyanobacteriota; class Cyanobacteriia; order Gloeobacterales; family Gloeobacteraceae; genus JACMIX01. Next base: position 5,489 of record JACMIX010000331.1, read on the forward strand.
CCCCTCCTTTTACAACCGTTTTTGTATGCAGTCACGGCAGTTCCGATGAACGTGCTCGACTCGGATGCGCAGCTTTGGTAGAGCGTTTTCGCCACTTTTCAACTTTCCGGGTTACCTCTGGCACGTTAGAATTTTCCGAGCGCCTGCTTGATGAGCAAATTGCCTCGCAAGTCCTGGTGGATCACCGCTTCGTGCTCTTGCCCTTGTTTTTGGCACCCGGTATCCATGTACGGGAGGACTTGAGGGCGGCTCTTGAGCGGGCTCGTCAGCACTTTCCCCTGGTGGATTTCGCTCAAACACCGACTCTGGGTGAGCACGAGCATATGGAGTATCTGCTGAGTGATCAGGGCCGCCAGTGGTTGAGCGGACCGGATGAGCAATCGGCTGTCGTCCTGCTGGCCCATGGTTCAGCCCGTGAGGAAGCCAATCAACTCGTCCAGGACATTGCCGATGGAGTCTGGGAGAATCTGGGCGGTCCGCTGGTGACGACTGCCTTCTGGAAGGTCGGCCCGAGTTTGCGCAAGACCCTGCGTGAATTGAGCCTCCAATCAATCCGGCGAGTGGTGATCATTCCCTACTTTTTATTTCGTGGCAGCATCACCGATCGCATCGAGCTCGAAATTACCCGGCTCAGCAACGAGTTTCCCAGGCTCGAGCTACACCTGAGCGACGTCATGGGCACAGACGACCGGTTACTTGCGCTGATGCAGGATCTTGTCGAATCCTCCCTGGAGGACACTTTTGCTGTCGCCTAGGGGAAAGGTTTACCTGGTCGGGGCCGGACCCGGGGATCCCGGTTTGTTGACGGTGCGCGCCAAGACTCTGCTTGAGCACTGCGATGTGGTAGTTTACGACGCGCTTGTGAGCCCCGAGATTCTGGCCGTCATCCCGAATAGCATTCACAAGATATACGCAGGCAAGCGCTCCGGCCGCCACTCGCTACCCCAGTCTCAGATTACGGCCCTGCTGATTGAGCTGACTTGCCGCCACAGTGCTATCGTGCGCCTCAAAGGCGGCGACCCCTTTATATTCGGCCGGGGTGGCGAAGAGGTAGCCGAGTTGCGCGAGCACGACATCGAGGTGGAGGTCGTACCGGGTATCACAGCCGGTATGGCAGCCCCGGCCTACGCGGGCATCCCCCTGACTCACCGCGACTACAGCGCCTCGGTAGCCTTTATAACCGGGCATGAGGCCAGCGATGCTTATCGGCCCGCGATCCATTGGCAGGCGCTAACTCAGGGTGCTGAGACCCTGGTGGTCTACATGGGTGTGTTGCAGATAGCAGCAATTGTCGAGCAGGTCCTGGCGGCTGGGCGACCAGCCAAGACCCCTGTCGCCCTTATCCGCTGGGGCACGACTCCACGCCAGGAGGTGCTCACCGGTACGCTCGGATCGATTGTCGATCAGGTTGAGAAAGTGGGATTTGAGCCCCCGGCGGTCATCGTTATCGGGGAGGTGGTACGGCTTGCATACCTGCCTCCATCCCTTCAAGCAGACCCTCCCACAGCAGACGGGTAAGCGGTCCCGGACAGCACGGCAGCAAGTGATCGTCGATGCGGGCGACCGGCATGAGCAGGCGCACCGAAGAACTGAGGAAAGCCTCCTCGGCTGTCTGCAACTCCTCCGGTCTGAGCGATGTTTCACGGTGAGGAATTGAACGCTCGCGCAATAGTTGCAGCAGAAAATAACGGGTGATACCGTGCAGAATGCCGGCTTCTGTGGGCGGGGTGTGGACGATACCGTCGCGCACGAGCCAGAAATTGCTCGTCGTCGCCTCGGTAACCTCTCCATCACCATTGAGCAGCAGAGCATCGTCAGCACCGCCGCGGCGCGCTTCAATGAGCGCCAGGATGTTGTTGAGGTAATTGCCGGTCTTGGCTGCCGGTGTGAGGGCACGCCGATCGGTGCGGAGACGCTCGCTCACCTGTAGATGGACTCCCGCTTCACTCAGCACCATCCGCTGGGCAATGGGCCGGACGATAATGGTGAGGCTGGGCTCGATATCATCGCCGGGTAAAAGACTGATCTCATCTTCGGCTCCGCGAGTGATGACTATGCGTACGTAGGACTCGTCGTTGACCGCCTGCCTGAGGGTGCGCTCGACTTCGGTTCTAATATGAGCATCGCTCCAGGGCACGTCCATGTAAAGGTAGGCCGCCGACTGGCGCAGGCGGGTAAGGTGTTCGTCGAGACCGAAAGGCCTACCCCGGAACGTTCTTACCACCTCATAAACACCGTCTCCGTAGAGGAATCCCCGGTCGAGGACCGACACAGAGCCAGTAGAAGCGATCACACCGTTTAGGTTGACAAGTAGACCCACGAGGCACACTCCGCGCATGACTGTGAGTATTAGTCTAAGCCTTGTTATTTCTACCGGAGGGTCAATGAAGCACGACCCGGTGAATTTTAGAATGTAATTTGGCATACAAGACTAAGTCCGGTGCCAGAATGCAACTCTACACCAGCTTACTTAGGTCTAGACAATTATCTCGCAGGAACAATGGACAGGGTCTTAATTATTGGGGGTAGCGGGCAGGTTGGCCGTCACGTAGCCGAAGATCTGGTCACGCATACCCGAGCGCAGGTCACAATCACCGGGCGTGATGCCCACAAGGGGACACAGATTGCAGCCGAGCTTGGACCACGTGTTCAGTTCATGGCCCTGGACCTGTCCGCTGAAGAAAGTCTGCGCGTCGCAATTGCTAGCTCCACGCTGACAATCCATTGCGCCGGTCCATTTGCATACCGAGATGTGACGCCGCTCAAAATGTGCATAGACGAACGTGTCAACTACCTGGACGTCAGTGATGACCGGGCGTTTACTCAGAAGGCACTGGCTTACCACTCAGCCGCCGAGGCAGCAGGCGTAACAGCGATTGTAAATACCGGTATCTTTCCAGGCGTTTCCAACAGTATGGTCCGTCAGGCCGTCGAGCATCTAGACTCTCCAGATCGTATCGATCTCAGCTACGAAGTCTCAGGTACTGGCGGCGCCGGTGTCAAGGTTAAGCTCAAC
>JACMIX010000332.1 GCA_014380935.1 Gloeobacterales cyanobacterium ES-bin-141
TGGAACCTGCCGGACATCTAGGGTCCAAGCCGGGTCACTTTGGCCGAGGTTACCTGCCACCCCTCCGAGGTCAGGTCGCCGATGTATTTGCCGACCGCGTGTTCTGCTTCCTCGGAGGCGTCAAAAGGACCAAATAAATAGAGATACGGTTCGTCTGTTGCAATCTCAAGCCACCAACCGGTGCTCGTCTCAATCGCTACTGTGTTTGGAAAGTGCATCCTCAGTCTCCCAAGTATGAATTGCAAAGAAAAGTCTTTATCTTGTGGAAAGTTTACTGACTAGAGCGGCCCTGAACAGGATGAGTTCCGCAGGATCCACGGATATGCTGGCCGAAGAATTCCACGCTTATTCTGACAGGTGCACATTACTGTACCCGCTCGAAGCTCTCATCATCTCAAACTGGAAGCATTAAAAACTGTCAGATTGCCTACTTCTTGAAAAAAGCCCCGAGTGAGCCAGTAAATCCAGACTGAGACTTACGCTCGCGGCCGATTGGAGCAGGGCTGCTTTCTCGTCCGGCTCGAGTTCGAGTTCGAGGACGGATTCGACGCCGTTGCGTCCCAATTTGATCGGCACACCCATAAAAATATCGTGTAGCTGATAAGCGCCCTCCAGGTACACAGCCGCGGGAAGAATGCGTTGCTCATCGTGCAAGATGGCCTCGATCATCTGGGTGACAGCAGCGGCCGGGGCATAGTAAGCACTACCTGTCTTCAGCAAACGAACGATCTCGGCCCCACCTTCGCGGGTCCGCTTGATGAGACGCTCGATCTGCTCCGCACTCATCAGGTTGATAATCGGCACGCCCGCGACGGTCGAGAAGCGTGGCAGAGGTACCATCAGATCCCCGTGCCCACCCAGGACGAGGGCCGTGATGTTTTTGACTGAGACCCCAAGCTCCCAGGCAATGAACGTCTCGAAGCGGGCGGCATCGAGGACTCCTGCCATACCCAGGACGCGTTCGGGCGCAAATCCACTCGTCTTCCAGGCCAGATAGGTCATGGCATCCAGGGGATTGGTGACCACTATCAGCAGGGCATCGGGAGAATACTCGACTGCCCGGCTGACCACCTCATGAACGATAGCGGCATTGATGCGCAGCAGGTCGTCACGGCTCATACCCGGCTTTCGCGGTGCTCCGGCCGTGACAACGATGACCTGGGAGCCAGCCGTGTCCCGGTAGCGGTTGGTGCCGGTGACGGAACGATCGTGGCGCTCGATACTGCGCGCTTCCATCAAGTCGAGTGCGATGCCCTGGGGCTTGTCTGCTTCGATGTCGAGCAGCACCACATCGGCCAGGTTTTTCTGAACCACATGCTGGGCAAGGGTGGCACCTACGTTGCCCGCCCCCAGGATGGACACTTTGCTCAGTTCACACAGGCGATCTACCATAGAGTCCTATCCATTCATGCTTATATTCTGCTACGGCAGGCTGTTTACAACATGACACCTACACATTCCCATCCCTGCCGGTCCCGGCTATGACCGGACCGCCGCTCAACTGGCAGGTAGTGGATGACAATTGGGTCCTGCTTCCCCTAAAGCCGGTTGCAGTCGTACATTTCCTGGGTGGGGCTTTTGTTGCTACTGCACCGCAGGTGACCTACTGCCGGTTGCTTGAGTCCCTGGGTAGCTGGGGGTGCGCGGTGATCGCCACACCTTTCATCAATACTTTGAACCACACGGCCATTGCCGACCGGGCGTTGCGGAGTTTCGAGCGCACCTTCAGGTCTTTGCAGACGACCGCACCCGCATACCGTCATTTGCCCGTCTACGGCATGGGACACAGTCTGGGCGGCAAACTGCACTTGCTCATCGGCAGTCTTTTCGCCTGTGAACGGCCAGGTAACATCTTGATCTCAACCAATAATTTCTCGGCCCGCAATGCTATTCCCCTGGGCGAGCAGTTCTCGGGGGTGGTTGAGTTCACGCCTTCACCGGAGCGGACGCTGAGCCTCGTTGCCGAGGCATACCGGGTCCAGCGCAACTTGTTGATCAAATTTACCAACGACGACCTCGATCAGACGCTTGCCATTGCCGAGGTGCTACGGGAACGCTTGCGTGAACCACCCCGGCTCCGTGTCCTCAAAGGAAGTCATCTAACCCCCCTGGGTCGGGATGTGAACTGGCAGACGGGTTCTACTTTTACACCATTCGACGCCATCGGTCAGTGGATGAGACAAGAGGTTTATCGAGAGCTCCAGCAACTGGAGCGCACCATCTTGCTGTGGCTTGAGACCGTCGTGAACGCCAGTCTTCGGTCTGGTTGAGGGCTACTCCAGGTAGCGTACGCGCCGTGCCGGGGTGAGACAGTCGAGCAACTGCCCGCCGTAACTGCGGTTGACGCGGTTGTCGAGCAGGGCGACCAGACCCTGGGTGGGTCTGAGAGGACTGATACCGCGCTGCAAACGACCCAGGGTCTCGGGTAGCAGGTACTCGCGAAACCAGTCGCGACGTTGTTGCTTGAGCAGCCTGACTCGGCCTGCAACCAGTGGATTTTCCAGGGAGGGCACGGGCAAATTGCAGACGGCCAGGGTAACCGGTGGATTCATGTATGGGTGGTGGGTCTCCCAGAACTCCCAGCTGCACAGAGTGATGCTGTTGGCATGGGAGCGCGAGCTGTCGATGGTGACGCGTGAGCCAAATAGGGCGGCAAGGTGTGCGCCGAGCTGACGGCGTAGCGCGACCGGTTGGAGCAGGGCAACCAGGGGACCGGCCGCACGGGCAATCAATTCTTCGATCATCGGCTTGAGCATCTGGTAGTAATGCGGCGTGGTCGGGTCCGGCAAGTCGGTGGGCAGGTAAAGCAGGACTTCTTGCTCACGCCGGTCGGCAGGAAACTGCAAGCAGGTCATCTGCTCTTCGAGACCCAGGCGTGCCCTGAAGGTCACGGCCTGCTTGAACGGATCGAGCGCTTCACCGATCACCACGGCGGGGTGGTGCGACCAGAGATGCTTGTTGAGAGTGGTTGCAACCTCGGCGGGCGAACTGATCAGGCTAAATTGGCCACTGCTGCGGTAAGTCTGGGTCCATAAAATGCGCCCGGGTTGCCCGACCTGCACGAGTAACTCGGGCCAGGGAGGGGGCAGCTGGGAAGCACCGCTCAGCAAAGCAGACAGTTCTGCTGAACGGTGCGGGTCGAGCTCGACCCGCTCGGCAGAACATCCCAAAAGATCCTGGGCGAGGCGAACGCGCCAGCCAAGTAAGGCCTCGGCCCGGTCCGGCAGGCAGTCGCGCAGGACATCCCAATCACCCGGGTCGGCACGCTCCTCGAGCGCTCGGGTTGCCCAATCCTCGAGGCCCTGAGCTTCATCAACGATGACCGTAACCCCGGCCGGAAATACCCGACCGCCTTTGAGGCAGTCGCGCAAGAAAACGGCGACATCCGTCACCAGCACCCCCTGCCAGTCTGAGTGCGGCCACTGCTGCGCGAAACAAATCGGTTTGGCTGAGGCAATGTGCTCGCGTAGTCGGGGTAGCTCAACCCTGAGCAGATGCTGTCCGGTTGCCGGCGGCGCACAAACGATCACCGGCTGTGGACAGCTCAGGGCCGGCAGCAGGTAACTCAACCGATGCTCACCCGAACCACTCACCTGCATCAGTGCGTTGCGTCCGGTAGTCAGGGCACGGGCTACCAGACGTCCCATGGTCAACTGATGTGGCCAGGGAATGTCCGGGGGTTGTTGCCTGAGCAGGTTCAGTAGTTGGCGATGGACTTGAACCTCAATCATATAAACCAGTCTAGGGCACAGATCCGGCTAGATTGCACGGGTGGAACATTGGCAAAACTCTACTAGATGTACATCAAACGGCAAAGGCATTACCGTACAATAGTTACCCGCCTGGGGAAGTGGGAATGAATTTTACTCTCTATGATTTGCTGAAGTTGCTTCCACCGGACAAGTGGGTCGCAGCAAAAGTCCTGGAGCAGAAGCTCAATCTGAGTGATACCGACCAGCGGGAGCGCTTTGCCCTCGTGCTCCTGGCGCTTGAGAAGGTTGGGGTAATCGAAAAAAAACAGGGACGTTACCGGTACATTGTGCAGGAGGACCTGGTCGCTGGCAGACTGCGTTGCAGTGCGAAAGGCTTTTGTTTTGTGGTCAGCGAGGAGGCCGAGGAGACCTATATTGCCGAGGGTGAGCTGAAGACAGCCTGGAACGGCGACCGGGTGCTGGTCCGGGTGCTCAAAAAGGGCTCGCGCCGCCGCAAGCCCGAGGGGGAAGTCATCCTCGTGACCGAGCGGGCGAATCCGGTCGTGATTGGCAAACTCGTCGCCCGGGAAGTGGGGGACTGGAAGTTGATCCCGCTCGATGAGCGCTTGAATAGCGCTATCGAACTTGATGACGTGGACGTAGAGGCCCGGGATGGTCAGATTGGTCAGGTCGCCATTTCGCTCTATCCACTCGGCAGGCGGCCCGCGAGGGGTCGAATCGTCCAGTTGCTCGGGAACGTCAACGATCCCCAGGTGAACTTTGACCTTGTTTGCAGCCGCTATGACTTGAGCTTGCCGTGGAGTGATGCCGTTTTGCAGGAGCAGACCCCGCGGCCCGAGTTGAATGAAGCGATCCTGGTCGGGCGTGAGGACTGGCGAGGACACCAGTTATTTTGCCTGCCGGGCAACTATGCCCAGATGGCCGTCTCACTGGGTGAGCTTCCCTCCGGATGGGAGCTGGGATTGCATATTAGTGATCTGACTCCCTACGTTCTTCCAGGATCAGAACTGGACCGTTCGGCGAGTCAGCGTGCCTGTGCGGTCGATCTGGAGCCCTACCGTGTGACGTTGTGGCCGGATGAGCTAGTCGAGTCCTGTGCCTTCGTACCGCACCAGGACCGTCTGGCCTGGTCGGTCCTGGTACAACTGGACGCAGAGGCGCAGGTTCTCAGCTATCGCTGGACACCCTCGGTTGTGCGTATCGAGCAGTGTCTGGATGCTGAGAACCCAATGCCCGAGCCGCTCCGGGATGTCGCCAGGTTGCTGTGGACCGGGGGCATAAACTTTACCGAGGATGCCCCAGAGATCTTTGTCACCCTGCTTGAGGGACTTCTCGGTGAGCATCTGACCCAGTTGAACCTGAGTGCGCCTTATCAGACTCAAGCTGACCCGCAGTGGAGCGACCTGCAAGACTGGTTGCGCCTTGCCCGTGCTTGCGGGCTTGCGGTCCCGGAGCTGACTGGCGAGGACGAACGCTCAGCACCCGAACCCGGTCATTACCGTCAATGGTTTGCCCAGAGTGCCCACCCGGCTCTGCAAGAGTCGCTGCTCGCCACGCTGCCGGTAGTTGGTTATGCACCTATACCCGCTCCCTACTTCAGCCGCGCTCGCGGTCATGTCGTATCTTTCGGGGCTCCCCTTGAGCGCTACGCGGATCTGCTCGCCCAGAGGGTGCTCGTAGACGTTCTCGAAGAAGGACGCGACCGCAAAACCTCACGCAACAAAATCGGTGTCGATTTGCGCTCATCCCTCTCCCACGGGCAGATCGGCTGGCAGGTTCTGCCACCCAAGCAGCAAAAGTCCTGGGAGCAGACCTTCACGGTCCTGCCTCACCTGCAGGAGCGTCATACCCAGGCAGCCCAGGCCCGTAAGGACTGGTTGGGTTACCAGAAGATGAATCAACTCAGTAGCAAACTAGTTGACCTGCAAGGACTGATTACTGGAGTGCAGTCCTACGGGTTCTTCGTTGCCGTCGAAGAACCTTACGTCGAAGGACTGGTTCATGTCAGCCAGCTTACAGACGACTGGTACACCTACCAGGCCCGGGAGCCCGCTTTGATTGGTCGCCGCAACCGCAAGCGCTACCAGATCGGCGATCAAGTGCAGGTGAAAGTCAAGAGCATCGACTACTACCGCCAGCAAGTGGACCTGACCGTGATCCTCGAGGAGCAAGAAGGTGGGCTAGAACCCCAGGATGAAACACTGGTAGTGTCCCCCGATGAACCCGCAACGGGCCGAGAAGTGACTGGTAGCGACGAGAATGAAGCATCGTTAGTATCCCCTGAAATTACGCCCCAGGATGCGGCCCATGAGCACAGCGGAGGATTAGGTAAGTGACCTCCTGGACTTTTTGCCCTTCTGAGGAAACATGCACACAGAACAGTCTCTAGCACTCCGTACTGCGACTGCTCAGGATGCGGATTTGCTGGCTGAGTTGGGAGAGCAGACCTTTCGAGAGGCGTTCGCGGCTCAAAACGACCCAGCCGATCTGGCTACTTATCTAAGCAATGCCTTTGGCCCGCTCCAGCAGGCAACAGAGATGGCCGAGCCAGGCTCGACGTTTCTGCTGGCTGAGAGTGGCACGGAGGCTGTCGGCTACGCGAGGCTACGTGTACGGGAGACGCCTGCGTGCATTGGCGGGGACCCGCTCGAGCTTGCCCGGATCTATGTGCTGCCCGGTTGGCAGGGCCGCAAAGTCGGAAGCATCTTGATGAGTGCCTGCATAGCCGAGGCCAAATACAGAGATTGCCGGACCCTGTGGCTTGGAGTCTGGGAGCGCAATCCGCGGGCAGTTGCTTTCTACCGGCGCTGGGGCTTCCAGGTCGTGGGCCAACACTATTTTCAGTTGGGCCGTGACTTGCAGACAGATTTGCTTATGGAACGCAGTCTCTAATCGTTGAGGTTCTTGGCATCTCCGAACAGCAACGCCTCTTGCTCGGTCAGCGCCTGAGCGTCGTCGATGATGTCATCCTGGTCGGATGGGGAGTAGGCCATGGGCTGGTCGATCGGGTCGAGCATTAAGCTCTCGGCGAAGGCACGGATAGAGGATTGTTGCTCGGGTAGGGAGGGGTCTTCGAGCAGGGCCTCGTCGAGCATGGCTAGAAACTTCTCGTTCGCCTCTTTGACGTACTCGTAGCTCCCCAGAAAACGCCTGTAGAGGTCCTGGACCTCAGTGCGGACCTCGGGGTCTACCGATTCGCCCGCGGCAGCTATCTCGGCCTCGGTTTCAACGGCGTTGGTATCTGTCAGGGTTGCGTGGAGGGATTCTTCCCCATTCGCTTCGGTGGAAAGGTCTTCTAGCGAACTCGCCTCCATCGTATCCAGGTCAGTGAAGTAGCGGGTGCGCAGCTCGCGTAGGCGACTAAGCATGGGTCAGGTTTCCAAGAAGATTTCTCAGTTTTACGTAGATCGGCTTTGAATACTTCTACCGCGTGGCGGATTTGGGGTTCGCTGTCCCAGACAACACGCGAGAAAACAAAAAGCGAAGCCGAGACTTCGCTCTTGATTAGGATGCAGAACACAGAACAATCTAGACCGACCGACCCCGGAACCACCACAGGGCAACGATGGCTGGACCGAGCAGCATGATTACCACAAGCAGAGCGAGGCTGATGAGCGTATTCATACGAGTAGACCTCCCAACCATCAAAGTGTGAAAACATTTTCATAGTAAACGAAAGTATCCCTCTTGGTGTAACGTCAATGCGGACGGCTACCATAAGAAAGCAAAACTCGGCAGAGGAAACCAGCTAGTCGTGCTGACCGTTGATCCCCTTGAAGCGCAAACGCAGCAGATCGGGCAGACATTGTTGTCTGCTGCCCAGACGACCAAATCTTCATTGCTCGATCGGTCCTGGTGGGACGAAAAGTTGCTGGAGTGGGCGATGGCCGACGAGCAACTCCGCATACAGCTCTTCCGGTTCATCGACTGCCTGCCGGCACTGGCGCGCAACCGGGACGTGGCTGTGCATTTGCAGGAGTACCTGGGCCGGGGAGTCGATTTGCCTGCTCCCCTCAAGAGCGTGCTCAATTTTGCCGATCCTGATTCGGCTGCGGCAGCAGTCGCGGTTCTGGGTCTACGTCAGGGCATCGCGCAGATGGCCCGCCGCTTCATCTGTGGTGACAATCTCAAATCAGTGCGTAAAACGCTTGAGAAGATGCGCTCTCAAGGAATGGCCTACTCGATTGATCTGCTCGGTGAGGCGGTAGTCTCCGAGGCCGAGGCCGAGATTTATCAACGGCGTTATCTCGAATTGCTCGACGACCTGCACGAGAGTTCGCGGCGCTGGCCCATGGTGGAAGCAATCGACCGGGCCGATGGCGAACTGCTACCTCGGGTCCACTGCGCCATCAAGCTTACCTCCCTGTACAGTCAGTTCGATGCAATCGATCCCAGTGCGACTGGTCGTGCCGTCAAAGCCCGCCTGCGCCCAATTCTTTTGCGGGCACGGGAGTTAGGGGCGTTCGTACACATCGACATGGAGCAATCCCAGCACAAGGACCTGATCTTGCACATCTTCAAGGAGATCATGGTCGAGCCGGGGTTCCGCGACTGGACCGATACGGGTATCTGTTTGCAGGCTTACCTGCGCCGGACCGACAGCGATGCGGTGGAGCTGTTGAACTGGGTCAAGGAGCGCGGTTTTCCGCTCACCGTACGCCTGGTCAAGGGAGCTTACTGGGACGGAGAAGTGATTCGCGCGGCTCAGCAGCGTTGGCCCGTGCCGGTCTTCACGCGCAAAGCCGATACCGATGTGCAGTTCGAGCGGGTTCTGCGTCTGTTACTTGAGAACCACCGCCTGGTGCATACGGCCGTTGCCAGCCACAACGCACGCTCGGTTGCCCTGGCGATTGCCCTGGCGCATCAGCTAGGTGTGTCGCGCCGCGCTTTCGAGGTGCAGATGCTCTACGGAATGGCCGATCGCCTCAAGGCGGCGGTCGTCGCTCAGGGTGAGCGCCTGCGGGTCTATGCCCCCTACGGCGAACTTTTGCCCGGCATGGCCTACTTGATCCGGCGGTTGCTCGAAAATACTGCCAATACCTCTTTTATGCGCCAGAGCATTCGCCCCGACACGGACAGCGTCCGGTTGCTGGCTCCTCCGGTGCCGACTTCTTCTAATACGCTTTACCTGGTTCCCATGCAGACGGATTTTCATAACGCCCCGGATCTCGATTTCGCCCTTGCCGCCGAGCGGACGCGGATGAGCAGTGCTCTCCGCTCGGTCGAGGCCAGGTTCGGCGAATTTTATGCCCCGGTGATCGCGGGCAAGACGCAGACTGGGGTTGAGAGGTTTGCCGTCTACAACCCGGCTACTCCCGGACAATTGGTTGGCTACCGGGGTCGTGCGACCGTCGAACTTGCCGATCAGGCCGTGGCGGCGGCGCGCTCGAGCTGGCAGACCTGGAAGCAGACGACAGCCGAGCAACGGGCACGTTTACTGGCTCGGGTGGCAGAGCGGCTTGAGGAGGAACGTGCCGAGCTTGCCAGCTGGATGGTGTATGAAGTCGGCAAGCCCTGGCGCGAGGCGGACGCGGATGTCTCGGAGGCAATTGACTTCTGCCGCTACTACGGCCAGCAGATGATCAGGCTTGAGGCCGTGCGGACGCGGGATGTGCCGGGCGAGACGAATGCGTACCGGTATCGCAGTCGCGGTGTGGCGGTAGTAATCGCTCCCTGGAATTTTCCGCTTGCCATCCTCACGGGTATGACGGTTGCGGCTCTCGCGGCTGGCAACACCGTCGTCATCAAGCCCGCCGAGCAATCGTCGCTGATTGCGGCGAAGCTCATGAACATTTTCGAGCGCTCGGGCATTCCGGATGGGGTAGTCAATTATTTGCCCGGTCACGGAGAGGATGTCGGAGCCCATCTGGTCACCCATCCACACGTTCAGGTCATTGCTTTTACCGGTTCGCTCGCCGTGGGCAGTCGGATCCTGGCTGAGGCCAATACCCTCAGGCCCGGCCAGCGTCACCTCAAGCGCGTCATTGCGGAACTAGGTGGCAAGAACGCGATTATTGTCGATGCGGACGCGGATCTGGACCAGGCCGTGCTCGGTGTGGCGCAGTCGGCCTTCGGCTACAGCGGCCAGAAATGCTCGGCTTGCTCACGGGTCATCGTGCTTGAGAGTATTTACGACCAGTTCATCGAGCGCCTGAGCGAAGCGGCTCGCTCTTTGCAAATCGGATTGCCGGTCGAACCTGCTACCTACATGGGACCCGTAGTAGACGAGGCGGCCTGGAAGCGTATCCGGCAGACGATTGAGCAAGCCAAGTCTGTTCACCGTCTTGTCCTCGAAGTGGACGTCTCGCGTTTGCGCGAGCAGACCGGCGGCTACTTCATCGGCCCGACTATTTTTGCGGATGTCGATCCCCAATCGAGCCTGGCCCAGGAGGAGATCTTCGGGCCGGTGCTGGCCGTTTTGCGGGCCAAGAGTTTTGAGCAGGCCGTGGAACTGGCGAACGGGACCGCCTTTGCGCTGACCGGTGGGCTCTACTCGCGCCGCCCCAGTCACATTGACTACGTCCGGGAGCACTTTGAGTGCGGCAATCTTTATATCAATCGCAAAATCACCCAGGCGCTTGTGGACCGTCAGCCTTTCGGGGGCTACCGCCTCTCGGGCGTCGGCTCCAAGGCGGGCGGCCCCGACTACCTATTGCAGTTTCTCGAACCCGTGGCCGTGACCGAGAACATCCAGCGCCAGGGGTTTGCTCCTCTGCCTGATGAGCTAGAAGGATAGTGTTTGCAGAGATACGACGATGCAGTTGGAAGATTACTTTGATTTTCAAGGACCGGACGACATCCGTATCAAAGGGACGCGGGTTGGTATAGAAACGGTTCTGGATGACTATTTGCACCAGGACAAAACGGCTGAGTATATCCAGCAGACATATCCCAGTCTTACGCTGGAGCAGGTCTACGCGACTATCCTCTACTACCACCGTAATCAGGAGCAGGTCCAGGAGTACATGGCCGACTACATCTTCTACTGCCACCAGTCTGAAAAATCGTTCCAATCAGGACCCGTGACCGAGCGTCTGCGAAATATTTATCAGGAGCTGAAAACTTTCCCTCCTGAAGAACGCCTAACCGTGATGCACAAGATTATCGAACAGCATCGCGCTCAACTTCTATCACAGGAAGAAAGTCAACTGGAAGCTCCGTCTGACGTGACATGAGTGGCTTCCTGCTTGATGAAAACATACTTCCCCTAAAGACTGATTGTCAGGTGTGAGCAAGGCGAGTAGCCCTTGCACTCGAATATGTATGTGTGGGTTTGCGCCAAAGTAGTTGAGGGAACCCAAGAAGTGCTATAAATTGAGTGCATGTGTACACAAGATCAGGCCATGAGCATCGGAATCGATAAGCCTTTGCAAAAAAACTGGATTACCGAGGCTGTTGCCCTCGCGGCAACGCCATTCTTATACTATCTTGCTCTCTATTCATTTGCGTTTGGATTTGCTAGTTACTATGACATTCCCATAGAGTTTGTAGAGGTCGATTTCAACACTCTGCTTAGGTTGTCGTTATTCTTAACTTTTAATATTTCATCGCTTTCGCTTGTGCTTGTCATGGTACTTAAGCGTGAAACTCGTTTCGCCTTTACCCTAACTGTTTCCTGCTTGGCGATTGTGATTGCGCTAGGTGTACTGATTTACATAGAGCTAGTTTCAGATCTAAAAGCGGGTACTTTTGTAGGCGCTCTCATCCCAAGCTACTTCGTCTTGTCTGCACCTATTCTGTTGGCAGTAAATGAGCTATGGCGAGTGACAAGCAGATGGGTCGTCGGCTCCTTTGCGCCAACTGTTCTCGCTTGGGTATTACAGTTAGCAAAACTTGAATGGGCAAGTTCATGGATCGAGAAATTGCGCTTGTTGACGATGTCTGAGCTACCCGTGCGTAAGAGTGTCTTCGACCCTCTTAGAGATGCACTTGGGGACACGGCGACGGCAATCCTCATAGGAACTGTCGCCTCAATGATCTCGGCATTCGCTACCGGCTTTTGGACAGCTGCTAGTAAGACAGATTATCAAATGCTCACTTCGGAAGTGAAAGAAGTTATCCTCGGCGTTTACACTGATAGGGTTGTCATCGCACCTATAGACGTTAGATTGAAACAGGTCCAACGTAAGTTTGAGATTCGCGATGTGGGTGGAGAGTCGGAACTGTCTTTCCAGGCAAAGCGCGTCGGTCCTCTTGTACCTAGATATCGCCTCGGTCTCGTGAGTCTTCACTGAGCTGTGCAGCTGAACAAATAGCACGCCGGAGATTTCCTAACTCTAGGACTTGCTTTGGTCCTCGATATAGTTTTTAGTTCTAGTTTGAACAAACAACTGTTTCAACCAGCAAAGAAGCCTAGAGCGGTTCGCAGCGGCCAGCAAATGAATTGTCCTCTACCGTCGCGCTGTGAAAGCCCACTCTAAGTAGCCGAGTATGAAAAACGCAACTTCACAAAAATAGTGTGACCTCCTGCACGCATCTGTAAGGGCACGCAGCAGCGTGCCCCTACCTATATCTCCGTCTGTATCCGTGCTGTAGGGGCACGCTGCTGCGTGCCCTTCCCATGTATGAAAAATGATGGTTAATTAGCTCCGCCTACTTAGTAAGTAGATGCAGAGAATCAAATGTGAGTGTGGAGGTAAAGGTGTGTTCTGGTGTGCCAGTTGAAGGCAGGCATATTTTGTTACATTGTAAAGCTCGAAACCCTTGCCCTGAGAGGGTTTCAGGAATGTTCATCCGTGAACCGTTTTAGGGGACCATTTCGTAGCAGGTTTGACCTGTGGCAACAAACTGAACGCGATTTAGAAGTTTCGTGGCAGGGGCAGCAATGGACATTACCTGTGCGTTGATATGGATAGAATGAACCCGACCAGAGCCGTGGAGGAGCACAATGCAGTCTGCAGCGGGTGAACAGGTACGTTGGACAGCGGCTGATCTGGAATTGCTGCCCGACA
>JACMIX010000333.1 GCA_014380935.1 Gloeobacterales cyanobacterium ES-bin-141
CCTGTGGGCTGGGTTGAGAGCAAGCAGGGCGAGCGGGTGCTCGAGGCCGTGGCGGCACCTGACCTGTGGAACTACAGTGCGGCGCGGATGGGGGTGGGAGTACCGGCGGGGGTGTACGAGCGGGCCCACTGTGCCCTCAAAGCGGGGGAACTAATTGACCTGTTCGTCACATTCACAGAACAAGGTCCCGTGGCCGAACTGAACACGCAGCCTTCCGAGCGGTGGGACCAGGCGGTTTCAGGATGGCTGCGCAAAATTCAAGCGAGGCAGGTCCTCGCGCGAACCCAACTTGCAACCCGAGCCCAATACGATGAAGCAACCTCCTACGCGGCAACCGTGGCCGGCGGAGGTCTGCCCGCGGACACCGCCCACACCCGCCTGGCCAATCACCGTCTCGGTCTCCAGGTGGCACCCATCTCAACAACCTCGGCCGATATTGTGTCGGGCCTCAACCGCGCGCCGGGTAGTAGAGACCGGCGCACCAACTCTCCTGCTTCCTCTAAACTATCCGTGGCAGCTTGGGCAGCAATCTCGGCACTCGTAGCGGTGGTTGTTCTTTTAACCTTCCGGACTCAGGTCAGTCCTGACCCCGCCCCCGAGCAGCAACCCCAGACCAGTACGCAAGCCCAACTACCGGGTCAAAGCGGTGTAGCGACCCCGAGAGTTGTAGAGCCTCTCGCACCTAAAACAGTTATTGCCAAGCCTGCACAGGCCAGACCTGCTCGTAAGCCAACCTCAAGCCGTCAGGAGCGCAAAATAGCCAGGAGCCGACCCGAAAAACTACGTTCAAGCAAACAAACAGCCCGAAAAGTTGCTCAGAACACAGCATTGAGTCCCAAAAAGCCTGCCGCCCCAAAAGCCCGCCAGGCAGACGTCGCTCAGAAAGTTGATTTACTCATGCTCTCCAACGACTGACTAGCAGGTGCTGGTCTTGTCCCGGTGGCCGCGCATGCCGGCGAAGCGGTTACATTTTTGCGATGAACTGATGTA
Organism: Gloeobacterales cyanobacterium ES-bin-141; assembly: GCA_014380935.1. Classification (GTDB taxonomy): domain Bacteria; phylum Cyanobacteriota; class Cyanobacteriia; order Gloeobacterales; family Gloeobacteraceae; genus JACMIX01. The sequence continues at coordinate 991 of JACMIX010000333.1, forward strand.
GCAGGGCCGTCCGCTCCGGGACGGCAAAGAGAGACTCTGTGCCGAGGACTCCCAGAGCAATTGTGATTTCCGTGTCGTAGGCTGCCTCCAGACTGGCGGCGGGCCAGAGCAGGTCCGGGGACTGGCGCACGTCTCGAACTCCATCGACAGTACAGATGACCAGGGGGCGTGCCCAACAGACAATCTCGTTGCGAGCGTTGACAATCATCTGCTTGACCTCGGCGAGGAGGACTTCATCGGGGTTTCTCAACCTGACAATTTGATTGATTGAGAACATCATGGGTGCGCGGGGCGAAACAGACCAAACGAGGAGGTATAGCCGTGCAGGAAAGTCGTATCTCCCACCGGCCCAATTTCACCATTGCAAAAAAAGCCTGCCATGGGAACCTCGGCGTTCATCATCTCGCCGAAGAGAGTGCTGTCAAAATTCAGCTGACTGTAGAGACCCTCACCGCGACCAAGGCAGCTAAAAAGTACTGCCCCATGGGGAGTTTGACCGCCCGTTTGCTGGTGATAGCGCTCGAGCACCATGCGCAGGTCTGTCGCTGAGGTGTGGGCGTCCCGCAGGTGAAAGCGCACGGTCTGGCCATTTCTGAGCCAATCTCCGACAGCAATACCACTGCTCCGGGGGTCAATGCCCATTAGATTGCGGATGAGAAAGTCCCCCTGTCCGGTCATGGCTTTGAACTCGTCCATCAGTACACCGATGAAAAGCGAACCCTGCGTCACCAGTTGACGGTCATGGGCGTCCAGGTGATGAACAATCCCCTGCAAGACTTGTAGGGCCGGTTCACCATCCAGTTCCCAGAGCATATGACGCTCACAGCGCGTGATCTGGTAAGTGTTGGCAATCGGGCGGCAACCCTGTGCAACGACAGCGTCCATGGTGATGTTACCGCTCAGGGCTATACCAACCAGCCCCTGGCGGTAAGCGTGCTGCTCAAGAAAGAGCATGTTGTGCCCTGGCTGTGAGCCACCACTTGCCAGTCCCCCTACCTTGACACTGCCCGGATAGGCAAAGTCGAGACCGCTCAGGCAAGCATCGATCGGAAAGTTGGCTCCGTTAGGCAACAACACGAACTGAGGCCGGTCGAGGGCCGGAACCCCCATGAGCGTCTCCCACGCAACGGGAGGGCTGTCGGGGTCGGGTAGGTCGGAGGCGTCAAGGTGAAAGGGATGGATAGCGACATCAGGTAGATGTGCAGCCAAAAGCGACAGGGCCGGCTGGTCCTCGACTTCGAAACCGGCACCGATGATGCCGCCCCCCGTGCAACCAAGCAGGACCCGGCTCGGTAATCTGGAGCGCAGGGCAGCAGTGCCATTCTGGGCAAACTGAGGAGACGCAAAGAAGAACAGCAAATCGACGGGCCGCTCTGCCATGCCCTGCTGTACCTGCGCGACACAATCTTCTAAGGCATCATCGAGAGCCGGTCGCCGCGACAGCGCACTGCTCCAGTGCATAGTTGCCCTCTGAGTGAACTCTCTTCAGTCTGCGCAATTCTCAAGTCTTCCGCCAGGGTCTACTATCTCGAGTTGTCCCAGCCCAATATCCGGTGTGTAAGCCTCGCGTGCCATGGTGTACGCCATCCTCCAGGGCAATTACCATAGCAAGATGAGTCGTGAACCGATTGAGATTCTCTCCCCTGTCGAGTTACGCCGGACACTCCAGCGCCTGGCAACCCAGATCCTGGAGAGCAATCGTGGCATCGAGCGTCTGGTGTTGATGGGTATCTACACCCGGGGAGTCCCCCTCGCCCGTCGTCTCGCGCGGCTGATCGAAGAACTGGAGGGTCGTCCTGTCCCAGTCGGAACCCTGGATATCACGCTTTACCGCGATGACCTGCGCGACATTGGTGTACGCCCCGTCAACCGCAGCGATATTCCCCTGGACATCACTGACCGGACAGTGTTTCTGATTGACGACGTTATCTACAAGGGCCGCACGATTCGCGCCGCCCTTGATGCGCTGAACGACTTTGGCCGTCCGGCTGCGATCCGGCTCGCCGTGCTGATCGACCGCGGCCACCGCGATCTGCCCATTCACCCGGACCTGACCGGTCGTCAGATACCAACTGCCCGCCACGAGCAAATTAAAGTTTTGCTCAAAGAGACAGATGACCGTGATAGCGTGATGCTCTTGTGAGCGGCGTCTCCAAAGCACTACCATAGAAGGCGGTCAAATGAGAGCTGCCTGATGAATGCCCAAGCGATTATCCGCTCCCTCGAAGCGGAACAAATGAAGCCGCAGTTGCCCGAGCTGCATGTTGGTGACACAGTTAAGGTAAACGTCAAGATTCGGGAGGGCGGCAAGGAACGCGTCCAGTCCTACGAGGGGACGATCATCTCCATGCGCCACGGTGGCATCAACCGGACTATCACGGTACGGCGTGTCTTCCAGGGCATCGGTGTCGAGCGCGTCTTCCTGGTTCATTCCCCCAGGGTTGACAGCATGACCGTCACTCGGCGTGGTAAGGTACGTCGTGCCAAACTCTACTACCTGCGTGGACGCATCGGCAAGGCCACCCGTGTCAAGGAGAAAATTGCCCAAAAGGCTACCCGCAAGAGCTGATGTGCAGCCGGACGGGTCTCTAGGGACATGAACAGACCTGCATCGATTGGCGGGCTACTCAATGCATTTGCTCAGAGTGCACAGATGCGGCGGAGCTTTCGCTTTGTCCGGCTACAAAATAGCTGGGTTGAGATAGTCGGCGCGGCAGTTGCAGCTCATACGCGTCCCCTGCGTATCCAGGACCGAGTGCTCTATGTCGCAGTCTCAAGCGCTGCGTGGGCTCAGAACCTCAGCTACCAGCGTCAACTGCTGCTTACCAAGCTTCTTCAGATCTGGGGTGATGATGAGGGACTCAAGGACATCCGCTTTGAGACCACGGGCTGGTATGCCAAGACCAAGGCCGGGTGCGGCGCACCGGCTGGTACACATCCTTTGCTCTCCTCTATAAATAGGATTTCTCCTGCTGCCGGAGCCGTAACTCTCGAGCAGAAGTTGCACCGCCTACAGTCCCTGGCTCGCACACGTTCGGCACAGCTGCCGAGGTGCCCGCGTTGCCGCATGGGAGCATTCCACAATGAACTGGAGCGTTGGGGAATGTGCGGCAGATGTGTGGTATCCACACCCTGACCCCAAAAGCGATGAGATAGCCTGGGCCTATGAGTCCATCCCACCCTCAACCAGCGCTAATTACCGGAGTCCTGCCGGATTCGATTGCCTTAGAACTAGGCTTTGAACCCGGCGACCGTCTGCTCAGCATCAATGGGACTGCCCCCCGTGACCTGATCGATTACCAGTTTCTTTGTGCTGAGGAGTCGCTGACCATCGAGGCGCAAGATAGGGACGGTTGCCTGCACATCTTCGAACTCGAAAAAGAGACCGACGAGGATCTGGGGCTAGAATTTGCAACGGCCCTGTTTGATGGCCTTATCCAGTGCAACAATCACTGCCCGTTTTGCTTTATCGATCAGCAGCCCGACTACCTGCGCGACACGCTCCACCTCAAAGATGACGACTATCGCCTCAGTTTTCTGTACGGTTCCTACCTGACGCTGACCAACCTGGGTGCAGCCGAGTGGGAACGCATCGCCCGCCTGCGTCTTGCACCACTGTTCGTCTCCATCCACGCAACCGAGCCAGGTCTGCGTGCCCGCATGCTCAAGAACCCACGCGCCGGTCTCATTCTCGATCAGCTGGCCTGGTTCCGCGAGCGGCGACTCAGCCTGCACGCCCAGGTCGTGCTTTGTCCCGGATTGAATGATGGAGAGCATCTGGAGCGGACACTGCGCGATCTGGCTGATTTTCACGCTCCCAACCGGCCAACGGTTCTCTCGACCGCTGTCGTGCCGGTTGGACTCACCCGTTTTCGGCCAGAAGCAGACGAACTGCAGTCAGTAACGCCCAAACTGGCCCGTCAGGTTATTCGTCAGGTCAGTGCTTTGCAAAGACAATTTCTCAAGCAGCTCGGCACGCGTTTCGTCTGGCTCTCGGACGAATGGTACCTGCTTGCCGGTCAGGCTTTGCCCGGGGTGCGCCACTACGAGGACTATCCTCAGATTGGCAACGGAGTCGGCTCCTTGCGCCAGTTTCTTGAGCAGTTCGCCCGGGCCAGTCACGCTTTGCCCATAGCTGTAACATCACGGCGCTACACATGGGTAGTGGGTAGCGCCGTGGGTAAAGCTTTCACACCTATTGCCGACCGTCTCAATCGCATTGCTGGTTTGCAGGTGAGGCTGCGGGCATTGCCAAGTCACTTCTGGGGACAAAATATTACCGTCACTGGCCTGCTGACAGGCAAAGATATTCTGGCCGGACTAGAAGGTGAGGAACTGGGGGATGCCCTTGTTTTGCCTGGTTTAATGCTTAAAGAAAACGGGGAGTTTCTTGATTCTTTGACGATTGAACAACTGGCTGAACATCTCGCTACCCCGGTCCTGGTTGTCGGCAACGGCGCTCAGTCATTGATCGAGACGTTTACTCGTCCACGGGCTGTGGGGTGCGGGCCTGACGTGACTGAAGAATCTGCACGACGGTCAGGGTCTTGACACCGGAACGCTTGTGATGCGAAAAATCAACATTCACCACGGCGTAGGTGAGGTTGGCGGCAGTTGTGAAAGTGTCTCCGGCTGCCAGCGGTGCATGATTGATGGTGCCAAGCAGTCGCTGACGAGGATCCATGATGACATATTGCATTAAAAGCCCCTTACATTTAAGAGTTCGCAAATCAATTCGTATCCCTTAAACCAAGTCAATTGCCTATTCAGCAGGCACAGGAAGTTTCGCAGCGACTGACCGGGTAGGACTTTTGAAAAGCCTGTAACTTCATCTTTATAACATCCTGGTGGTTCCGCTCCGCGCAGGTTTGCAAAACGTTTCTTTTGTAACGTGGTTTGACAAACCCGCTTCTCAGATGTTCACAGCCTCAAACTATGCCTGAGCCAGTGGGCAAAAGCCGTCGGCGCCTCGTCCATTGGCCGGTGACGTCCGGGAAGAATCGTCAATGTAGAGCCCGGTAACGCCCTGGCGAGCCGCACAAGCGTCGAAGGCGGAGCAATGTGGTCCCACTGCCCGCCTACTATCGCAGTGGGAATACCGAGGCTTGACCAATCGGGAGCCTGCCAGGTTCGTAGAGACGTCCAGGCTCCCCGAATAGTAATGGGTGGGGTAGCAAGAGAGGTCTGCCACCTCGGGCGGACGGCAAGTAGCGGAGACAGCCACGCCTGCTGCGCATTCAACCAGTCGAGTGGATACTCGACAAACCAGTTATAGAAGGCACGCGTCAGTACCGGCATCTCGATCGCGGGGCAAACGAGTAACAATTTGCGTACTGCTACCCGACGCAGCGCCAATTCCACCGCAACCACTCCACCCAGGGAGTGACCCAGTAAAACCGTGGGTTGATACTTGCGGACAAATGGTTCTAGATAGTCACAGCAAGCACCGACCGAACTGTCCGCATTCGAGGCAGCCCCGGCTCCGTGACCCGGCAGGTCGATTGCTGTTGCTCTCCAGCCGAGTCTGCCCAACCACTCGCACCAGCTTTGCCAGTTGGCAGCGCTGTCTGCCGTACCATGAACGATCAAGATAGCCGGTCTGTCCGCACCGAGTGACACATCTTCGCGCCAGTTATCAACTATCTCCATTAACGCAGTGCGCACATAGTCGTGTACATTAAACTAGTATCAATTTCGCTTGTTTCTACTCCCCTTCACTGTAACCATCCAGTTAACAGCTACGCAACACTCTTCGGACGGTTCATCTGACTCTCACGCCATCAACAAGCATCGAGATACTTACACGAGTCGGGCCGGATACTGATGCGGATCGAACCTATTGTTATCGGGGAGAAGAAGAATTGACGCTCAATGAATCAGAACGCAAGATTGTCGATGCCCTCATTCAATTGACGCTGGACGACAAGCTACCCATGGAAGCGGGGCGTCTCGTCGAGGAGATGGTCGACCTGACAGGGCTTTCTCAGAGTACTATTTATCGCTATCAGAAACTCTGGCGAGAGAGGTCCAGGGCTCAACACACATCACTTGACAAGGATCTTGAACGAGCGTACACAGACCAGAGATTCTTAATCAGTATCCGCATACCTGCCGACCTGTTACGGTGGTCAAAAGCAGAGGGAGAAAAACGCGGTATCGGCTACCAATCATTTATTGTCTCATTAATATATTGGTTGAAAGATTCGCCGCTGACTCCCGATAGCAACTAGCACGTCGACTGTTGCAGTTCGCTGACGGTACCCGGGCATAGGATCAAAGAGTGGTGCAGCTTTTCTTTATCTCATAGAGGGGGCTGCTTTCAGCGCCTACCAGGCTGTGGTAACATCTGTAGATAACCATGGCCCATGCTGGAGAGATGGCTGAGTGGTCGAAAGCGACGGATTGCTAATCCGTTATAGGGCAGGTAACTCCCTATCGAGGGTTCGAATCCCTCTCTCTCCGCCTCAAGTTTGTCCTTCGTCACAATACCTATTTAGTAGGGACGCCTTGTTTGGTGATTAGCGGCAGGGTAACCGTGAAAGTTGACCCCTGCCCTACGCCGGGACTGCAAACCGTGATCGAACCGCCGTGCATCTCGACTAGGAGCCGCACAATTGCGAGGCCCATACCCATACCTCCATGAGCCCTGGTCGTAGTCCCATCTGCCTGCCGGAAGCGTTCGAAAACATAGGGCAAAAACTCGGCACTGATACCCTGTCCGGTATCTTGGATCACAATTCGGGCTGAGGTGCCCTCAGGAGCAGCCCGGTTGAGTCGAACCTCGATATGTCCACCCTGGGGCGTAAACTTGGCCGCATTGAAGAACAGGTTCCAGAAAACCTGTTGCAAGCGGTCTACATCGCCGAGGACTCCACCCACACCAGGCTCCAGACTTACATTCAGCGTAATGGCCTTGGCTGCAAGCGTAGGACGTACGGTATTAAGAGCAGCCCCGATGACGGTTTCAAGCTCGACTGGAACCATCTCCAAGTACAACTTACCGGAGATAATCCCGGTGACATCGAGGAGTTGTTCGATAAGCCGGGCCTGCAGTCTTGTATTACGCTCGATAGTCTCGATGGCGCGCGCGTGGGTTGCGTCGTCGAGTTTTCCCCGACGCAAAAGTTGAGTCCACCCGAGCATCGCGTTGAGGGGTGTGCGCAGTTCATGAGAGACGGTTGCTAGAAATTCGTCTTTGACCCGGTTCGCCTGCGCCAGTTCCTGAGCTTGGTGCCTCAATGCCTCTTCGAGTTGCTTGCGTGAGGTGATGTCGCGTTGCACAGAGACGAAGTGTGTGAGTTCTCCCATCTCATTGCACAGAGGTGTGATGTGCAGTTCGAGCAGGTGCTCAGTACCGTCTTTACCGTAGTTGATCACCTCGCCAGTGAAAGCATTGCCCTCAACGAGACACTGACGTATGCGATCCAGGACGAGGCGGTCTGTTTTCGGACCTTGCAGCATTCGGGGCGACTGACCGATCACCTCCTCGGCACTGTAACCCATCAGCTTCGTGAGGGCCGGGTTCATGAAGACGATCCGAGGACCGGGCGGCTCGAGATCAGCCGTGGTAATGACGATCAGTTCATTCGATTGCTGAATAGCCGACTCGAGCAACTTGATTGCACGTTGACGTTCAGTGGTGTCTGTGGAGATACCACAGACGGCGTAGGCATTTCCGGTCGAGTCATACAGTGGAAATCTAATTGAAATGAAGTTACGCATTTCCTTGCCGTATGGCAAAGACTCCTCAAGTTCGAGGGCTGTCCCTGCCTCGAGTACTCTTAAGTCATTTAAATGTAATACATCTGCTACCTGTCTGGGAAACACATCGTGATCGCTCTTACCCAGGATCTCCTCCCTGTTCATACCCAGTAGAGTCTCAAAGCGACGGTTGACAAGACGGTAGCAGCCCTCGATGTCTTTTAGAAAGATGACTGCCGTGGAGTTATCAGCAATCCTGAGCATCTGCTCACTGATCAGAGAATCGTGTTCTCCGGTTGGATGGTCGGTATCGAGATCTTTTGACATAGACTTCACCCATCCATCGTTGAACAGCTTCACCGCATTTGCGCCGCCTAGAACGCCGGCAACGGTAAATTCAATTCTACCTATTGGCTACTGTTTAAGTTGCCATATTCCAACGTTATGACAAACGGCATTCTGGTGCTTCTTCCTAGAGAAGTACTGTCGCTTCCACTAACGACCGATTATTCTTCCCGGTTTGTGGAAGAATAACCTCGCCCTGAGCTGGTCTTCGCAAGAGTTCATGTCTATAATGAGAAGTCTTGTGAAAACGCGCCATTCAGGTCCGGGAGTACGTACGTGGGTACGAAGATTGTTCTGAAAAAAGATATTGATACGTTGGGCAAAGCGGGGGCGCTTGTTGAGGTTGCCCCGGGGTATGCGCGCAATTACCTCATCCCACAGGGTCTTGCAGTCAAGGCGACCGCGGGCATTATCAAGCAAGCAGAGCAACGCCTCGCCAAACAGCGTGAGATAGTAGCCCAACAGCGCCAAGAGGCGTTGCTGGTCAAAAAAACCCTGGAAGACCACGGTCATTACGTGGTGTATGCCCAGGTAGGTGAAAACGACCAGCTCTTCGGAACGATCACCAATCAGGACGTAGCCGAGGTCATCGCGACCCAGACCGGTACGACGGTAGACCGACGTGAGATCACCATCGAAGGCGATGTCAAGACCACGGGCGTTTATACGGCCAAGGTGCGGATTTACAGTGATGTCATTGCAACAATCCGCCTTCAGGTCACACCGGCAGGCTGAATGGGTTGCTCCTGAGTGCTTTTGGCTGTGTTTCGCGGATTTAGATTAGATTTAACGCAGGCATGTCGAGAAGTTGCAATCTATGACGGAGGACCTCGGCCTGCTCCTATTTCGCTATGGTTGAAGAAGGACGTTCTGGAGGCAGTGATGAAATTTCTGGTTGCCATCGACGGTTCTAAAGCAAGCCAGCACGCCCTTGCTCAGGCTATCCGTCTAGCGGCGCCCGGTAACGTGCGGATTGTACTTCTGGTCGTGATTGAACCGGTCAACAACGTCTACTTCCCCGGCATGATGCCGACCGGAGAGCCACTTGTAGCCTGGCAGGGAGTACCGGCTGACCAGATGGAGAAAATGGCGTCGGATACTGCTCGTTCAGTTTTGAGCGAGGCCGAGGCGACCTGCCGTGAAGCAGGAGTGCAGTGCGAGACGCTCTTGCAGAGCGGCTCTCCCCGCAGCATTATTTGTGAGGTTGCAGAAAAAGAAGCGCCGGATGTACTGGTGATTGGGTCACGCGGCTTGGGCACTGTCGAGCGACTCATGCTCGGCAGTGTTAGTGACTACGTTATTCACCATGCCCATTGCCCTGTGCTAATCGTTCGTTGAGGCTCGTCTTGCTCAGTCACTCGATTCGATAATGCGCTGAAATAGATAGCCCGTGCCCCGAGCGGTGAGAATAAGTTCGGGATTGGAGGGGTCATCTTCTAATTTGGAGCGCAGTCGTGAAATGTGAACATCTACAACCCGAGTATCAACGTGCCGCTCCGGGGTGTATCCCCAGACTTCCTGCAAAATTTCAGAGCGCGAAAACGGTTCACCCGAGCGGCTGACCAGTAGTTCGAGCAAGGAAAATTCCATACCGGTCAGGCGAATGCGGTCTCCCCGCTTGTAAACCTGTCGTTTGTTGGTATCAATTTTGATATCGCTGACATGAATGACACCCGAACTGGGAATACCACCGCCCACTCCCCGGTCCACCCGGCGCAGAACGGAGCGGATGCGAGCCTCTAACTCCTTGGGCGAAAAAGGCTTAACCACGTAGTCATCCGCTCCGAGTTCAAGGCCCGTAATGCGGTCTGCCACGTCGCCCAATGCCGTGAGCATAATGATCGGGACATCTGAGTCTTTGCGCAACTCCTGGCAGACACCGTACCCATCTAGCTTTGGCATCATCACATCGAGAACCACGAGGTCAGGACGCTCACGATTGAATACCTCAAGGGCTTCTTCGCCATCGGCAGCTGTTACCACGTCGTACCCAATCATTGACAAACGGGTTTCAAGGATGCGACGGATGCTGGCCTCGTCATCCACAACTAGGATCTTTTCTTTTCGGTTGTCCAAGCGACTCACCACCTTCGCTTTAATTTTTATCAATTGTAATTTAGTGTATCAGATAGTCACAAAAGTCTTTTAAGTTTTGGCTTCTTTTTACACTTTGAGACATTTCAGATCCACTTACAATCGCTCTGGACGCTGGTGACAGGTGCCTGGACTAATGATTAAGTTTGATGACTCTAAACAGCCTACTCAATTGTTTGTTGAAGGGCTGCTCCCGAAATTTGTCTGAGTCAATCATTGGAGAAGTGTGAGTTCAATAGGGACCATAACTGTTGGATGCCTTTTTTGATCCGGCGTGAGACAGTCATGGGTGAAATACCAAGACGACGGGCTGCTTCTGTCTGGGTAAGATCTTCAAAGAAGACGGCTCGAATAATGTCGCGGGTAGATGCCTCGAGGCAATCGAGGGCATGCTGCAGCCGGAGCAGATCATCTTTGGTGTAGTAGAAGCCTTGAGTAGGGTCCTGCAACCAGTCACACAGAGAAGGATTGGACGGTGTAGAGGACTGTGGGATGAACTCCACCAGACAGGCTGCATCCTCGTGCTGGTTGACGGGTGCATCGAGACTGAGTAGAACGCGGTTGCGCCTGGCAAGCCGCACTGTACGCCACTCCTCCTCAGAGATAGCGAGCATCGTCGCGACTTCTTGCTCACGGGGAGTGCAGCCCTTGCTCTGGCTGAGCGTTTGAGCAATCTTGCGGCCCTGGGCATCGAGTTCTAGCCAGCGGCGGGGTACACGGATAGTCGCCCCCCGGTCACGCAGGTAATGCTGCATCTCACCCCGAATGTAGGGTATGGCAAAGGAACTGAACGAGTGTCCCCTGCAGGCGTCAAAGCGCTCGATGGCACGGATAAGCCCGATGACACCAACTTGAACCAAGTCCTCGTAAGGCTCGTAACACTGGCGAGCAAATTGATGAGCGACTTTATGTACTAGACCAAGGTTTTGCTGAACAAGACGGTTGCGCAGTTGGGTGGTCGGTGCTTTGGAATAGGTCTGCAGCAACTCCAGCATTGCTGCTCTGCGGTCTGAAGGAGCAGACGCGCCGTACGATTTTTTGGTATGCCGCTCGAACTGGTCAACGTTTTGAATCGGTGCGTACATTACCATTGTCCTCTAAGAAACGGAGTGAAAAGAGCGGGAAGTTGCGGGTTCAACATTTGCATCGTAATGGTTTGAGTTCGCCGAGTATGAACTTGGAGTAAAGCTTTGATTGAGTTCAGACGCAGACAATCGCCAGACAGTTATTTCACGGACAAAATGCTCCGGTTTGAGGTAAGAATTGGGGCTCTATCCGTGGGTTCACGGAGAGAAAAGACCAGCGAGAGAAGGCCGTGCATCCTGGGCATTCTGGGCTGGTGCCTGTTCGGAGGGATGCATGAATACGGGTAGTTTGTCGCGCCGAGCCCTGGTGGCTCGCAAAACTCTCTTTCCATATGGCGAGCGGCTGGTCAAGATTGGCCTTATTACCGAGCTACAGCTGCAGCAGGCCCTCGACGAAAATCGCAAGACGGGCCGTGCGCTCGTTGACATCCTCAACCACCTCACTCAAGGCAAGATGTCGCCTGAGATTCTCAGGCGTTTCAAATCTCAGCAACTGTTCGAGCTGAAGATTCTTTTCGGAGTGCAATCTTTCGACCTTGAGCAGACCCTGGTTGAGCCCGCTCAGGTTGCCCGGTTGATCGACGAGCTGATCCCGCTCGAGGTGTGTACTCGCTACCAGCTGGTTCCAGTTCAGCAAAAGGATGGGGCGCTGGTGGTCGCTATGGTTGACCCCGAGGATCTCGAAGCCTTTGACGACCTGAACCGTCGTCTGCGCACACGCGGGTTAACGCTTCAGCGCATTGTCATTACGCCCGAGGACTATCAGTACCTGCTGTCGGGCTACCTCGACAACCAGGTGAATGCGGAGGTTGCACCTGACGAAACTTTTGGTCAGGAGATCGAGGACTTTTTCGGTTCGCTCGAGGAGATTTCCGAATCGGGGGAGGTAGACCTCAGTCAGCTGTCGCAGGCAGCCGAGGACGCCCCAATCATCAAGCTCTCGAGCAAAATCCTGGTGCGGGCGATCGAGCAGGGAGCGTCGGACATCCATATCGAACCGCAAGAGGAGTTCTTGCGCATTCGCTTTCGCAAGGACGGCGTGCTACGCGAATCGTTCGACCGTCTGCCCAAGCAAATCATCCCGGCGCTCATTTCGCGCTTTAAGATCATGTCTGAATTGGATATTGCCGAGCGCCGCCTGCCCCAGGACGGTCGCATCCGCCGCCAGTACGAGGGCCGGGCCATTGACTTCCGGGTCAGCACACTGCCGAGCCGCTACGGTGAGAAAATCGTCCTGCGGTTGCTCGACAACACATCCACCAAGCTCGGCCTAGACAAACTAATCAGCGATCCTGCCACCCTTGATATCGTCCGTGACATGGTCAGCAAGCCCTACGGACTAATCCTGGTCACAGGTCCGACGGGCTCTGGTAAGACGACCACGCTCTATTCGGCGCTTGCCGAACGTAACGAGCCCGGCATCAATATCACAACCGCCGAGGACCCGATCGAATACACTCTGCAGGGTATAACCCAGGTTCAGGTCATCCGCGAGAAGGGCATGGATTTTGCCCGCATCCTGCGTGCCTTCTTGCGCCAGGACCCGGATGTCATCCTGGTCGGTGAGACACGCGATATCGAGACGGCCAAAACTGCCGTGGAGGCAGCCCTTACCGGTCACCTGGTTTTGACTACTATGCACACCAACGACTCGGCCGGGGCGATTGCCCGTCTCGCGGAGATGGGAGTTGAGCCTTTCATGATCTCAAGCTCGCTCATCGGTATCCTGGCGCAACGACTCATGCGCAAGGTCTGTCCTGAGTGCCGCGTGCCCCACACCCCGGCCCCCGAGCGCCTGCGTCAATTCGGTCTGGTTGCTGTGCGCGAGGATGAAGTTGTCTTCTGGCAGGCTAATAACATGACACCCCAACAGGTGGAGGAAAAGCGCAAGCGGGGCGAGCCCGTTTGCAACCTCTGCAATGGTGTGGGGTACAAAGGCCGGGTCGGAGTCTACGAAGTGATGAAACTCTCAGAAAAATTGCGCGACCTCATCAACCGCGAGGCCCCAACCGAACTCCTGCGCGAAACTGCCGTCGCCGAGGGCATGATCAGCCTGTTGGGCTATTCACTCAATCTGGTCCGCGAGGGGTTGACTACTCTGGAGGAAGTCGAACGCGTTACCCTTTCAGATACGGGGCTTGAGACTTCCAAACGCACCCGCGTGCTCGTCTGCCGGTGCTGTGGAGCTGAAATGAAGCCGGAGTGGCTTGACTGCCCATACTGCACCACGCCTCGCCACGAGCAGGGAACATGAGCACGGCGAGTTCCTTCCTTAAAATCAGGCCACGCGGCATGTCTACAACACCCTTACGTACCTAGGAGAATCCCATGGCAATCATGACGATCGAAGAACTGATGCAGACGGTGATCGACTGGTCCGGGTCGGACTTGCACATTGCTGCGGGACTTCCGCCCTGTATCCGGGCCGGGGGCAAGTTGCGCTATGTCGGCGAGGAGCCCATGACTCCCGACGACACGCAAAGAGTGATCTTCAGCATGCTCAACAACACCCAGCGCAAGAACCTCGAACAGAACTGGGAACTCGACTGCTCCTATGGGGTCAGTGGCCTGGGCCGCTTCCGCGTCAACGTCTACAAAGATAAGGGCTCCTATGCCGCGGCCCTGCGTGCCCTGAGTACTAAAATCCCAGCTATCGACGATCTGGGCCTGCCCAACATCATGAAGGAGATCGCCGACAAACCGCGCGGCCTGGTGCTGGTGACGGGTCCGACCGGCTCGGGTAAGACGACGACGCTTGCATCGCTGATCGATTACATCAACATTTCCCGCGCCGAACACATCCTCACAGTCGAAGACCCGATTGAGTACCTGTTTACGCCTAAAAAGTCCTTCATCAACCAGCGCCAGCTCGGCGAGGACACCAAGAGTTTTGCTAACGCACTCAAGTCCGCTTTGCGTGAGGACCCGGATGTCATCCTGGTGGGTGAGATGCGCGACCTTGAAACCATTCAGCTTGCCATCTCGGCGGCTGAGACGGGCCACCTGGTCTTCGCCACCCTGCACACCAACTCAGCTGCTCAAACAGTAGACCGCATGGTGGATGTCTTCCCACCCATTCAGCAGCAGCAAATCCGCGTCCAACTGTCGGGCTCACTGGTCGCGGTCTTCTCCCAGACGCTAGTACCCCGCCAGAACGCAGGCAAAGGTGTCAAGTCCCGCTGCCTCGCCCAGGAAATCATGATCGTCACCCCAGCGATTGCAAACTTGATCCGTGAGGGAAAAACTTCCCAGATTTACTCGGCCATTCAAACGGGCGGCAACATCGGCATGAAGACGCTCGAATCATCCCTGCGCGACCTCTACCAGGCAAACACAATCAGCTTCGAGAACGCCCTGTCCAAGACCTCAAGACCTGATGAGTTCCTGCGCATGATTGGTGGTCCACCTGCCCAGGGTCGTCCGGCTCAAGGTGCCTCCCCATACGGTGGTACGACCCGCCCGCCGGTACGGTAGGAGGGCTTCCCCCGGGAGCATCCTGCCAATCAAAGCCAACCAACATCTAGCAAAAAGACGTCATGCCACAGTTTAAATATCGTGCCCGGGACTTCAAAGGAGCCGCAATCGAGAAGACCATCGAAGCGACGACCGCCAATGATCTGCGCCTGCGCCTGCGTGAGCAGGGCCTCTATGTGCTGCAAGTTTCAGAGGTACGTCCTGCCGCTTTTGGTGGGTCTTTCTCCCTGGCAAGCATCCAGTTGCTGCTGACCAGCGTCAAGATCCGCGACAAATCAGTCTTTGCCCGCCAGCTATCTGCCCTGGTCAACGCCGGTGTCTCGCTGGTGCGCTCGTTGAGCGTCCTTGAGGAGCAAACGGGCAACATCAAACTCAAGAAATTTCTCGGCGCGATCCGCTTTGATGTCGAGCAGGGAACGAGCCTCG
>JACMIX010000334.1 GCA_014380935.1 Gloeobacterales cyanobacterium ES-bin-141
GCCGTCTGGGCGGGGGTGGGTCGGGCGGGGTTTGCGTGGTTGTGGGTGGGTGTTTTGAATACTATGACTGCTCCGTTGTGGGTGGGCCGTGTTGTGAGCAGGGCCCAGCGACTGGTCTACTGGCAGACCGGCCTCAGAATGTGGCAGGAGCATCCCTGGTTCGGTGTCGGTCCCGGCATGACCGGGTTTGCCTATCCCCAGTACCGGGCGGAGAATGCTCCCTGGGCAGGCCGGGTAGCCCAGCAACTGCACAGCACGCCCGTTCATCTGCTGGCGGAGACGGGGACGTGGGGGTTCGCAGCTTATCTGGGTTGGCTCGGGACGTGCGCGTGGTCATTGTGGCGTTCGCTCGGGAGTACGCATTCCAGTGTTGCTGCCCTGGGTGGGGCTCTGGTAGGTTACGGCATCGCCAGTCTGACCGACTTCCAGCTTGAGAACCCGGCTATCAGCGCAACGCTGGTTTTGCTGGTGGCGGAGCTAGTCCGGATACGCGGTTCGCGCACCTCCAGTGCGTTGCGGTTACGCCCCCTGGGCCTGGGGATTTTGCTGTGTGTTGCCATCGGTTGGGGACGTATTGATTGGGCCTGGTGGGAATCGGAACGTGCGTTTGCCGCAGCCTGGAAGCGCGATTGGGTTCAGTTTACAGACCGCCTGCACGTAGCCCAGTCTATCGATCCGGCCCAGCCTTACTACCCATTGCAGCAGGCAGTGCTCCTCGCCCGCGAGGCCCGGCAGATGCCCGAGGGTGACCGCCGGACCTGGCTCCTCGCCAATGCAACCCTCGGCGCGGACCGGGCAGTGCACCTACTGGAGCACGACCCGCAGTCGCTCACGATTGCCGGCTGGCTTCATCTTTACCGTTCAGACCTGACCGGGGCAGCGGCATTCTTCGAGCGGGCTCTCCAACTGGACGCGACGACGACTCCCACCCTGCACCTGGGTATGGGCATGGTGCAACTTGCCGGGGGCAAGATAGACAATGCCGTTCTCCACCTCAGCCGGGAAGTAGTTCTCTTTCCGGCCCAGTGGGCCGACGAGCGCTGGCAGACGGCACCCCTGGCAGCCCTCAGGCCACGGGTGGCCGCTGAGGCGCTTCGGTTCTACGAGCCATTGCTCAGACAGTACCCGACCGATGCGGACCTGCGCTACCAGCGGGCCATGCTTTACATCTGGGCCGGAGAGTACGACCATGCCCGTCAGGATTTGCAGGCGATCCCCGCCCAGGCATCACCCTGGCCGGGGGCACCCTTTGCTCTGCGCCTACCCTCTGCTATTGATGCTTCGTTGATTACCGGAGCCCATGTCCTGGTGTCGTGGCAGCAGGGCCGACGCAGCGAGGCGGAGCAGATACTCGCAAAGCTCAAACAACAATCCCCGACCAGGGCGGCCTGTCTCGCCCGACAGCTTGAAGTTTCCTCACGTATTTATTTGCGAGAACAGTTCACCCCCGGTCAGGATTACTTTTTGCTACGTCGCATCGGCGGCGGGACGCTCGGTTATCCTGAACCGGTGCGTCTCAAGACCTGGGCAAGCGTACAGTGTCTGCATTACACGCTTGACCCCTCCGGGCGTAATTTCCGCCTACCTCTTTGAGAGCTTTCCAAGTTAGATTGCGCGGTTCCGGGTGCTGGTGAGACGAACGCCAGCACCCGGAACCAGAGGCGCTTGCTCAAATGCCTTGACCGCCGGACACTTCGAAGGGCGCGAAAGCGGCGACATCGCCGGTGTCAAGCTGGAAGGCAATCGCCTTACGACCCATGGCCTGGACTCGGCGACAGCGGCCTGCGCGTCTTCGCCCCGGCTCTAGTACGTGAGGACGACGTCACCGCCGTGGCGGGCGATGCTGAGTGCGGTATTGCGGTCGAGCCCACGGCTGGCGCCGGTAACGAGGGTGATCTTGCTCATGGTCCGACTCTTGCGGCGTAACCGTCCCAGTATCGGGCTGGGGAGCCGGCCGTCGTTGCCGGAATCTCGCTGTTCTTTGCCTAATCCTACAAATATTGTGCGCAGCCAGCAGCGACGAAGTGGCCAGTTCACGAGAAGTAACCGCTCTCTCGCATATCCTTCAGCAACCCGTTCTCCTGCGGCTGCCATCCCACGGTCTCCCGGGTGATGGCACTCGATGCGGGAGCGTCGATCACGACGAAGTGCGCGAGCCAGTCGAACTGCGCCGCCGCTTCGTCCTCGGTGATACTGCGAACAGGCACACCCAGCCCTTCGCCGATCGCCTCCGCGATCGCACACACCGCGATACCCTCTTCGGCCACGCCGTGCAGGCGGGTGCCGGGTGCCGCCTTCTCCAGCGCTAGCCTGAATAGACGCGCCGCATCGAGCCGGTGGACCGCCGACCAGCGGTTCGTGCCTTCCCCGACATAGGCAGCAACGCCGGTTCGGCGTGCGATGTCGATGAGTGCCGGTACGAAGGCATAGTCGCCCGGCCCATGAACGGAAGGCGAAAGCCGCACGACGCTGGAGCGCACGCCGCGGTCGGCGGCAGCCAGCGTGACCTCTTCGGACGGGGCGCGGACGACCGAGGGGTTATCGGACGTGGCCGCGTCGTCCTCCGTGACCGTCCGTCCGGGCGCGATGAGCGCGGTGCCGGATGTAATAACGAAGGGCTTGCCGGAGCCTTCCAGCGCGTCCGCCATCGTCGTCACCGCGCGCCGGTCGATGTCGCCATTCTCCTGGTACTTGGAGAAGTCATGGATGAACGCCAGGTGTGCCACGCCGTCGCAGGCCCGGGCGCCTGCCGCGAGGCTATCCAAATCGACGAGCTCGCCCCGGTGCGCTTCCGCGCCCGCTCGCGCAAGCGCGTCGGCAGCACTGTCGCTACGCGCCAGCCCAAGCACCTGATGCCCGGCACCGAGCAGCTCGGCGACTACGGCCGAGCCGATGAAGCCCGTGGCTCCAGTTACAAATATCCGCATGAAACTTCCTCGTCGTGTGATGACTGTCATATCATGTCGGCATGGAGCGGGAGAAGTCGGGAGCGGATACTGGTATGCCAGTTAACACCCCAGCTAAACCGAGCAATGCGCTGGGCAGCTATCTGCGCGAATGCCGTTCGCGTTTGAAGCCGGACCCGGGCAGCGAGCGCCGTCGCCGAACGCCGGGGCTGCGGCGCGAAGAGGTCGCAACCCGGGCCGGCGTCAGTGTTACATGGTACACATGGCTCGAACAGGGGCGTGGGGGACCGCCATCCGTCGAGGTGTTGGAACGGCTTGCGCAGGCGCTGGAGCTCGATCTTGACAACCGCGAGCTTCTGTTCCTCCTCGCCCAGCAACGGCCACCGCCGCTCGTCACCGCGCCGTTACCGGCGGTCGCCCCTGCCCTGCAGCGAGTACTTGACAGTCTCCCGACAAGCCCCGCTATTGTAAAGACGCCGACTTGGGACATCGTCGCCTGGAACAAGGCGGCAGCCTCGGTGCTGGCCGATTATGCCGCCTTGCCGATCCACGAGCGCAACGTGCTGCGGCGGCTGTTCGGACCGACCGCGCGGGTTTCGCTGCCCGACTGGGAGGAGAATGCGCGCTTCGCAATCGCGGTCTTTCGTATCGACGTCGCGAGGGTGGGTGGCTCAGCTGAAGCCGACGCGCTGATCGACGAGCTTCAGACAACCAGTGCCGACTTTCGCCGACTTTATGCTGATGCGGAGGTGCGCAGTTACGGAGTTGGCCTGAAACGGCTTACTCACCCTGAAGCCGGATTGCTCACGTTCGAATATTCGGCGTTTGCCGTAGATGGTGCCGCTGGGCTGACCATGATCGTCTTCACACCGGCATCTTCAGACGACGCTCGCAGGGTGGAGGCGGTTCTCCCGTACCAGAATCGGCATTAGCTTCCAAAGCTAGACGTCCGCTTTTCCGCTGTAGCGCTCAAAACCAGACTGTCTTTTATGCACCCTTAGCCAACGTCCGCAGTTCATTCGTCTACAGCCCGGGCCTGCCCCATGACTGCTCTACCTCAATGCTGTTCGCCGTTACGCGGAGGCCCATGCCGACTGGACCGGCCTGGCACAGACCCCGATCCCGGGCCTCACGACCGTGCGTGCGACCGAGCCCAGCGGCCTGCTCCACGCGATCTCTCGACTGCTCGTCTGCCTCGTGCTGCAGGGAAGCAAGCATGTCACCAGGAAGCCTGGTCTGTATGTGTGGCATCAGCACCCGGAGGATGGCACAGCTCCTATCCGCCCAGAACCAGCAAAGACACAAACGAAGCCCCATTCCATAAAGCGTGCAGGAGGATGCAGGGTGCGAGGGTGCGGGTGTAGTGGTAGAGAGTGGCCAGAACCATCCCCAGGACGCTCAGGGGTAGCAAGTCGCTGGCATTGAGATGGGCAAGTGCAAAGAGAAGTGCCGAGCCAATGATGGCGAGGGGCACGTTCCAGCGGCTTGCGAGCGTGGGAAAGACCAGACCGCGAAAGAGCGTCTCCTCGAAGAAAGGTGCCACCACCGAGACAGTACCCAGCAACACCAACCGGGCAACCGGGGCGTCAGAGCCCGAGATGATTTCAAGTAAAGGGTTCCCGCCTCCACCTTCGGTCCACAATTGCTGGCTCAGCAGAGAAGCCAGCAGCACCAGCGGTGTTGCAACGAAGTAGCCGCCCAGACCCCACTTCCACCAGCCGGGTACCAGGTTGTAGCGGAACTGCCCGTGCCCGGAGTAGGGACGCCAGACCAGCCACCAGAGTGCAAGCAACCCCGTTCCGGCTCCCAGTGCGTAAGTACCCAGAATGACCAGGGATTGGGCCGTGGCACCAAGACTTGCCGTCTCGATACCGAGGCTTGAGAGTACCGGGGCGAGCGTAGTCCCCGAGACTAGAAAGGCAGCAAACCAGATTACGACCACGGCCCAGAGAGTTTCTCCGCTCCAGGGCACCTGCCAGTTAGGCGGGCTCTGCTTGCGCTGCCAGATAAGCCAACCCACGAGGATGACAACGCCCGTGAGCGAACCGGCCAGGGGTACCGCGCCAAGCCAGATCAGACCCCCCAGAACCTGAAGGGCCTGCTCACGGCTATCTACCTCCAGACGTCTACGCTGGTCGGTACGTTGCTCGAGTTCGTAGAGACGCCCGAGTGCCTGGGTGCGGTACCAGCCCGTGAGCGAACGGTTCAGGGTTGTCTCCGCCTCCGGTAGCAGACGGGGGGGAGAGCGCCACAACCCGCCAAGCACCTGAGCTGTCGGATAGAGGGCAGCACCCGGAGCAACCTTTGCCCAGGAACGCATCGCCACCTGGGGCTTGCCCCCGGCGGCATCCAGAAGACCGAGCTTGATCAGGACCAGAGGATCCTCGGGTGACACCTCGCGGTAAAGCTCAGTAGCATCCCCTACCAGTTCGTCCGCCCCAAGCGACTCAACCGCAAACCGGTAATCGGGATCAGAGCGCAGCGCCAGCACCTGCAAAGTCAAATCCACCTGCTTGAGTTCAAGCTGCGTGCGTGGTTGGGGAGCACTTACGCTCTGCCGAAGGATGGAGACCGCGGCAAACAGCACCAGGACCGTCATCAAAATCAGCAGCAGGCGGCGCATATTCCCACGGCAAGTGTTTCTACTGCAATTGTGACTCAAAGCCCAGGTAAGCCGGGTATGGCTATGATCGGTGGAGTCAATTCGCATGGACCGACATGTACACAATCGAAGTAATCCTGCGGGGCAATCCTATTGCCCTGAACGTTCAGCGCAAAGAAGTCGCGGCGGCCGAGGAGCTATACAAACAACTCACCGAGAAGATCAAAAATCCTCAACCCACACCCATCGAGATGACCTGTGAAGTGATGACCGGTAAGCGCGTCACCGTTATGAGCAGCGACATCGCCGCCGTACAGATGACCAGCAAGGCCTCCGGCTCCTCCGGGGGCGTACGGGCCGGGTTCTTTCCCGCTCCCGAGGGGTGACGAGCGCGGTTCACTTTGAGCAGGTGGACTGGCAGTGGCCCGGGACCTACGAGCCGCTGTTCGTCGGCTTCGATTTTGAAGTTGAAGCAGGATTGTGTATGGTACTGGGCGGCAACGGCTCCGGTAAATCGACCCTGCTCAGGCTTGCCGCCGGTCTGATTACTCCCCAGCGCGGTACCGTGCACATCACCAGACCGGCGGGTTACGTCTTTCAGAACCCGGACCACCAGATCATCATGCCAACCGTTGAAGCGGATGTCTCTTTCGGGCTGGCAGAGCTTGACCTCGACCCATCCCAGGTGCGTGAACGGACTAGCGGGGCTCTCGCGGCGGTCGGTCTCGGCGGTCTGGAGCGTCGGCCCGTCTATGCTCTTTCCGGTGGCCAAAAGCAGCGCCTGGTACTTGCGGGCACCCTCGCCCAACAGTGCCGGGTCCTGCTGCTCGATGAGCCGACCGCTCTCCTGGATCCCGAATCTCAGCTCGAGCTCGTCCGAATGGTACGCGGCCTGGTTGACACGTGCGGTTTGTGTGTCGTCTGGGTGACGCACCGTCTTGAGGAACTTGACTACGCCGACCGAGCAGTCTTGATCGAGCGAGGGCGACTTGCAGCAAGTGATACCCCGGCCCGTATACGCCGTCAGCTTGAGCAACAATGTTAATTTCTGGCGAGATTTTAGCGAACCCCTCAACCACCGCGCCTAGGGTTGAAGGACGACTACCTGGCTGAGTTGCACCTGAGGGTCTTCGGCCTATAGTTTTGACAGATACGGCCTACGAGTGACTACCATGACGACCGCACTTTCAAACCCGTTGCGCGAAGGTTTGCGTCTTGAGCGCACTTCCAAGCCCCTGATTTTGACTATTTTTGGTGCCTCAGGCGATCTGACGGCACGCAAGCTCATGCCGGCTCTCTACGAATTGTCCCGCGACCGCCGGTTACCGGCCGAATTTACCGTCGTCGGCTTTGCCCGTCGCCCCTGGAGCACTGAGGAGTTCCGCGAGCGCATGAAAGAGGGCGTCAGTCAGTTTGCGCGCGGCAAGATCGGCAGCCCCCAGCTCTGGGAAAACTTCGTACGCGGCATCTACTATTTTGAAGGCGATCTCGAAGACCAGCAAAGTTATGTGCAGTTGGCCGATTTTCTAAACAAGCTCGACGGCGAGCGGGGCACACGCGGCAACCGCGCTTTTTATCTATCGACTGCTCCTAGCTACTTCAAGCCCATCATCGAGAACCTCGGACAGGCAGGTCTCTCAGGTGACGTGCACAACACTCGCATTGTGATTGAGAAACCCTTCGGCCGTGACCTGACGACGGCCCAGGGTCTTAACGGAGTGGTCCAGAACGTCTTTCGTGAAAAGCAGGTTTACCGGATCGATCACTACCTGGGCAAGGAAACAGTTCAGAACCTCCTGGTCTTCCGCTTTGCCAATGCCATCTTCGAACCGATCTGGAATCACAACTACGTCGATCACGTTCAGATCACCGTGGCAGAGACGGTCGGGGTCGAGAACCGTGCCCCTTACTATGACGAGGCCGGCGGTGCCCTGCGCGACATGGTCCAGAACCATCTGATGCAGTTACTGGCCCTGACGGCCATGGAGCCGCCCGCCGCCTTCGAGGCCGACACTGTGCGCGATGAAAAAGTCAAGGTCCTGCGTGCCACCAGCCTCGCCCGCACCGGTGCGCTCTACCACGCCGTGCGCGGCCAGTATACGGGCGGGTGGATAGCGGGTGAGCCCGTACCCGCTTACCAGTCCGAGCCCAGGGTAGTCTCCCAGGCCCAGACTGCGAGCTACATCGCAGCCAAGTTCTGGATTCAAAACTGGCGCTGGGAAGGAGTACCCTTTTATTTGCGCACCGGCAAGCGGCTGCCCAAGCGCGTCTCCGAAATCGCTCTGCAGTTTCGTAAAGTCCCCCACCAGCTTTTTCCAAGCAACAGCAGCAACCAGATCAACCCCAATGTTCTCGTCCTGCGCATTCAACCTGACGAGGGCATATCGCTGCGTTTTGAGGCAAAGCGACCCGTCGCCGATGTCAGCATGCGTTCGGTCAATATGGATTTTCGCTACGGCAATACCTTCGAAGTGGCCACACCGGAAGCCTACGAACGCCTGCTGCTTGACTGCTTGCTGGGCGATCAGACTCTGTTTACCCGTGCCGACGAGGTTGAAGCGGCCTGGCGCGTCGTCATGCCCATCATTGAGCACTGGGAAAACGGCTCCGCCCAGGATCTAACTTTTTACGAGGCAGGTTCGTGGGGTCCGAGTGCCGCCAGCAAGTTGATGGAGAGTGGGCGACAATGGAGGCGCCTCTAAAGTGCTTTCAATCTGTTGTCTCTTGGAATTACTATGACAAGCCAAGCTCCTGTAGTTGCCCTTTCTGAACCTGTGCGTGTTCAGGTTAGTCAAATAGATAAGCAGCTCAACCAGATTTTTCAATCCCAGGCTGACGGCGGGGCTACCCGCGCCTCGACTTTTAATTTGCTTGTCTACGAGCGTGAAGAACAAGATGCCAATGACATCGCGGAGACAATCGGTGCCATCGCCGTACAATACCCCTGCCGGGCCATTGTCATTTCTGCCGCTCCCCAGGCACCTGACGCAGGACTAGAAGCGCTCGTCGCCGCCTACTGTCCAATTTCCGAGGGTGGCAGCCGCGAGACGATCTGTTGCGAGTATGTGACTTTGAGGGCCAAAGGTCAGGTCCTCGAAGAACTTCACACAACGGTTGCCTCTCTGCTGATGCCCGACTTGCAGACTTTTTTGTGGTGGAGAGGCCCAATCAACGTCAATATGCAGCTGTTCATGAAGTTACTGGACTTGGTGGACCGGACCATTGTCGATTCATCGCTGTTCGCTGCCCCGGAGAATGCCCTTCAGCGTATGGCGAGCTTGACCCTCAACCCTCAACAGCAGTCCACGTTCGGAGACCTCAACTGGTCAAGGCTGACTTCCTGGCGTGAGGAGACCGCCCTCGCCTTTGATAGTGAGGAGCGCCGCTCCTGCCTGATGGCACTTGATAACGTCGTAATCGAATACGGCGAGACCGACGGCAATCCCAACCCCAACCAGGCCTACCTGTATCTGGGCTGGCTTGCAAGCCGTCTGGGCTGGGAGCCGCTTTCGCTGCACAAAAAAGAAGGCACACGCCAGATTATCCTGCGCGGCAACGACCAGCCTATTCAGGCCATCATTCGGGCGGTACAGACTTCTGACAATACGCAGGCGGGGCAGATCATCTCGATTGGCCTGCGCTCAAGTGAAGAGGGTGCACCCTGCTCGGTCGCCATCTGTAGTGACGATTCACCCAGCTGCATGCGCGTGCAGATGTCGATTGGAGAAACCTCAACCTCCCAGCTATCAAATCTGCAAACCCAGAGCATTGAGCAACTGCTGAGCCAGGAATTGCAGACTCAGGACCGAGATGTCATCTTCGAGCAATCCCTTCAGGTTATCAACAAGCTTCTCCAGCAGGGGTAGTTCTTCATGTCTCCTACACGCGGCACACTCCGGGTCAGTTCCGATCTCGAAAGTCTTTCGCACGAGGCAGGCGAGTTCTTCCTCAACTCGGCCCAGAACGCCGTGGGTACCCACGGACGCTTCAGTGTCAGTTTATCGGGGGGCTCGACTCCACAGAAGCTCTACCGGCTGCTTGCGACTGAGCCCTTTGCAAGCCAGATCCCCTGGGCAGGCGTCCACTTCTTCTGGGGCGATGAGCGCTATGTTTCTCAAGATCACCCCGATAGTAATTACCGCATGGTCAAGCAGAACCTGCTCGACCACATCCCCATCCCTGCGGTCAACGTTCATCCCATGCCAACCGGCTACACCGAGTTAGAGGATGCCGCCCGGGCATACAGTGAAGAACTCGAGCGCTTTTTTGAGGGTGATATCCGTTTTGACCTGGCTTTGATGGGCATGGGCCCTGATGGTCACACCGCCTCGTTGTTTCCTGGCGACCCGGCTTTACAGGTGACGGATCATCCGGTCGCAGTTGCCTATCCTACATCTCAACCAACCGCACGACTGACCCTGACCATTCCCGTCTTCAACCAGAGTCAGCAGGTCGTTTTTCTGATTAGCGGTACTGACAAGGCAAAAGTGCTGAGTGCGGTTGTCGGGACGGATGAGACGACTTACCCCAGCCAGTTAATCTTGCC
>JACMIX010000335.1 GCA_014380935.1 Gloeobacterales cyanobacterium ES-bin-141
CCATATCTAATTGATGGAAAATCTATCAAGATTCATCAGCAATGGGCAGACTACTTTCAAAAGCATTACCTGATTGTTCGCAGTTGGGCATCCTGGGAATGGCTCAGATATATGCAGAGGTACAACCCCAATGTTCCGGCTATCGCCAACAAACTCTTTGCACCGCGAGAAAGAGCTTCTCTGGCTGATCAGAAGAAATACTGTCGAGTAATTACAGAAAATGCTCCTGTCCACTGCGTTTTCTCAAGAGAACGAATTGCCGAAAGAGCCCCACCACTGGATCATTATCTACCCTGGTCTTTTGTTGCACATGATCATTTGTGGAATCTGATTCCAACCTTACAACATGTGAATTTTTCGAAGTCGAATAATTTTCCGGATTCCAGTTATCATCAAGACTTCATTGCGCTACAACATCTTGGTTTAACGACCTCCTATCAACATATGCCGGAGCATACGTGGAGAAAATATACAGAGCCGTACATGTTAGATCTAAAAGTTAGCAATAAAGATGACCTACTGAGTCTTGAAGTGATTACTAATGCTTATCAACCGGTTCTGGAGTCGCTGAGTGCTCTGGCGAAAGGGCAGGGATTTGCATCTAATTGGATTTATAAATGCCTTTCGCGAAATACTTAGGTTGTCTACGTAAAGTGTTGTCACTCCGTGACCTGCACGCATTCTCAGCATCAGGAGTGATAATGGGAGCGCATTCTCACGTCTACCTGAGTTCCAAACAGTGTATGGGAGTCTAGAATGAGCTCGGTATTTTCGCCGACTGGGGTGATGAGTTTCGAGGAGTTTGTTGCCTGGAAACCAGATCACAGAGCCTACGAGCTATACGAAGGAATACCATTCGAGATGCAGCCTGTTGGTCAACACGAGGAGATTGTTGGATATTTAACCGTAAAGATTGCCGTGGAGATTGCGCGCTCAGACCTGCCTTATTTTCTACCCAAGCAGGCTTTAATCAAGCCTCCTTCAAGGGCTAGTGGTATGACACCCTTGATTGAATCGGCATATTGTGCTGACGTGATGGCTATTAAGCGTGCGGAATTATCGTCAGAACCTTTATGGAGTAGCTCCTCGACTCTTACTCGGGGGGATTCACTGGCTCTGGTTGTAGAAGTTGTAAGTACTAACTGGCGCACTGATTACGGGTATAAATTAACTGATTACGAAGCTCTAGGTATCCTGGAGTACTGGATTGTTGATTATGTTCCTCTGGGAGGACGGCGAGCTATTGGCGATCCGCGATTACCCACTGTGTCCATCTATCGTCTTCTGGATAATGAGTTTTCTCTAGAACAGTTTCGGGGAGATGAATTAATCGTTTCAGGTATATTTCCGGACATTAACTTGACAGCTGACCAAATTTTCACCGCCAATTCTAAGTAGCCGAGTGTGAAAAACACCAGAAGTGTTGAATCAGGGTGCGAAAAGTGGCACTACTCCTATCTTGGGCCGGGGCTCTCGGCTGTTGAGCAATTTTCTCAACCAATGCACGTAGCTCACTTCCTGAAACATACAACACTGCAAATACCAGAAGTGTTGAATTAAGAAATTAGTAGTCGAGGTCTCGGCAATTGTCTATTGCGCTTCCACTCTCCGAGCAGTTTTCCCCAACGTTGCCGGGTCAGCAACACTTCCCAGACTGCCTGAAACTGCTGTGGTTAGAGGTTTTCTGAGAAGCGCACCATCGAACGAAACTTCTGGTAGCATTGCTCGCGCCGTTCGGGGCCGTCCAGGGTGAACAACTGATCGAGGTTCCTGAGCGGGGCGGTTTTGAGGAAATGGGCTGCTGCCTGGGGACAGTGAGTACCTCCGAGCGGTTCAGGGACAATCTCTCAGAACAGTGTGGGCACTTCATGATCTCATCATGCGACGCCCGTCCTTCTATACTCTTACAGTGTTAAAGCATCTAGTTTATTAAGCAGTTTTAAGCCTGTTTCTGGGTTTCCAGTCGCTGCCATTGCCTTAAATCTGGTGTAAGCATCAAATTCCGCCAGAGCGATTGTAGAAAGCTCTTCAACCAGCTTGTTGACACTAATTCCCCTAGTTTGAGCTAGTTCCTTTAATCGCTCATGTTTGTCGTCTGGTAACCGAATTGTGAGAGTTGCCATTTCTACTTACCTCCTGATAATTTCTTCTGGTTTTAAGATGGATAAACCTGGAAATAGTAATTCAGCATTTTGAAAATCTCTGACATTGTTTGTGGCAATTATTTGGGCATTGCCAGCCACCGCAAGTTCGATTAAATGATTGTCAGCTTCATCCTTTAGATTGGGTCGCCATAAATAGTAAATAGAGATCCATTTACTCACACTCATCAACGCTTGCATCAAAGTCAAAATTTCGTCCTGGCTTAAAGGACATTGGGCAAGAACATGCGGTCGCCCAATAATGGATTCATATTCACACAATAGGCTCTAAACCGGGAAGTAGTCCTGGCCGCAACTGAAGGGGGACAAACGTCTGGGGCTTCGCTCGCCGCTGGCTGGACAGCAACATCCGAAGAATACTGGCCCAACATTGACGGTCGCGACCACCAGGACGCAGTTACCGACTTCGCCCTACGGTGATCGGGTGAGATTGGTCTACCCTCCTCAGCGTTGCACAATAAACGTATAGCGACCTGTTTGACCCAGTTAATGATGGTACTGTAGTTGACGCCGGTGATCCGTTCCCTTATAGGCTTTCCGAAAAACTGGCCATCGAACGGAACTTCTGGTAGCGTTGCTCGCGCCGTCCCGGGCCGTCCAGGGCAAGTAACTCGTCAAGGTTCCTGAGCAGGGCGGTCTTGAGGAAGTGGGCTGCTGCCTGGGGATCACGGTGAGCACCTCCCAGCGGTTCGGGGACGATTTCATCGACGATCTCGAGTTGTTTGAGGTCGCGGGCGGTGATCTTGAGCGCTATTGCTGCCTCGTCGATGTGCTTTTTGTCGCGCCAGAGGATCACCGAGCAACTGTCCGGCGAGACCACCGAATAAATTGAGTACTCGAGCATCAGTATGCGGTTGCCCACGCCGATGCCGAGCGCTCCGCCCGAGCCGCCTTCACCGATGACCGCACAGATAATCGGCACCTCGTACCCGAACATCCGCTGGAGGTTGCGGGCAATTGCCTCGCCCTGACCGCGCGCTTCCGCCTCGAGACCCGCATTGGCACCCGGTGTGTCGATGAGCGTAATAATCGGCAGGCGAAAATGATCGGCGTGATCCATCAGGCGCAGGGCTTTACGGTAACCCTCCGGCTGGGGCATACCAAAGTTGCGCTGGATGTTGTCCTTGGTGTCGCGGCCCTTTTGATGGCCGAGGATCATCACCGGGTGATCTCCCAGGCGGGCAAGACCACCGACCAGGGCGAGGTCATCCCCGAAACTCCGGTCGCCATGCATCTCGACCCAGTCCTCACACATCATCTGGATGTAATCGAGGGTGCTGGGTCGCTTGGGGTTACGGGCAAGCTGGAGCAACTGGGGTGCCGTCAGGTTGGCGAAGAAGTCGCGGCGCAACTCGGTGGCCCGCGACTCGAGGTCAGCCAGTTGAGCGGAGACGTCTACTCCGTTCTCCTCGGCCAGTCGGCGAATCTCGGTAATGCGTGCCTCAAGTTGGAGCAACTCTTTCTCGAAGTCGAGAGACGGAACAGACGGGCTGCGCGACTGGGTCATGGAGGTAGGCTACCAATAGATGTACATCATGTTAACCCAACCAATCCGCGGGCAATGTTCGCTCGAAGACCATCACCGGTTTGCGGTGGCGCGGTATCCTGGACGAAAAGCGCTCGTACTATCAAGTCTGTGAAGATTCTTGCTTTTGCGTGGGAGTTTCCGCCGCGCATCGTCGGCGGCATTGCCCGTCATGTGGCCGAACTCTACCCCGAACTGGTCAAACTGGGTCACGAGGTCCATCTCGTAACGGTCGAGTTTGGTCAGGCACCCGGCTTCGAGATCGTCGAAGGCATCTACGTGCATCGGGTCCCGGTCGGTTATGCCAACGATTTTTTCCACTGGGTCGTGTTGATGAACGAGGCGATGGGTGCTCGGGGAGGCAAGCTCATCCTCGAAGAAGGCCCCTTCGACCTGGTTCACGCCCATGACTGGCTGGTGCAGGATGCGGGGCTAGCACTCAAAGCCAACTTCAAGCTACCGCTGGTGGCGACCGTACACGCCACTGAGTACGGTCGCTATAACGGCATCTGGACTGATACCCAGCGCTACATCCACGCCAAGGAAGCCTCCCTGACCCATGAAGCCTGGCGGGTCATCGTCTGTACCGAGTACATGCGCGGCGAGGTGGACCGCGCCTTCGGATGTCCCTGGGCCAAGGTGGACGTGATTCCCAACGGCATCCGGGCGGCGAAGAAAGAACGGGTGTTTGACCGGGATGAGTTCCGCCGCCGCTACGCGTACGACCATGAGCAGATCATCTACTACGTCGGTCGCATGGCATTCGAGAAGGGTGTTCATGTCCTGGTCGAAGCGCTCCCCAGGGTGCTTCGGGAGTTTGCAGACGCCAAATTCGTCATTATCGGTGGCGGTAACACTGACCACCTCAGACGGCGCGTGGGTGAACTGGGGTTGTCGCATAAGTGCTACTTCACGGGATTCATGTCCGATCAGGATCTGGACTGTTTTCAGCAGGTGGCCGATTGCGCAGTTTTCCCGAGCCTGTACGAACCGTTCGGGATCGTGGCGCTCGAAGGTTTTGCCTCCGGGGTACCGGTAGTTGTCTCCGATACAGGGGGACTTCCCGAGGTAGTGCAGCACACCAGGACCGGTGTAGTGACCTATACCAACAACCCGGACTCACTCGCGTGGGGCATCCTGGAAGTCATCCGCTATCCGGCCTATGCCCAGTGGCTACGAGACAACGCCCGTCAAGCAGTCAAGAACCACTTCGCCTGGCTCGGGATTGCCGAGCAGACGGCCTCTGTGTTCGAGCGCGTCGTCTATGAGCGGCACACCTCCGGCTGGTAGAGACTGGTGGCTCACATTCAACCCAAGATCAGTCGTAGAGTGTTGCGTAGAGATTGGCGGTCTACCTCCTGCAACTGACCCAACTTTCGTAGTACCAGGACTTTCTCGATCGTCGTAAGAACCGGCTTGATCGCCGAGGGCTTCAGCAGACCAGCCTTGGCCTACTCGAGTACTTGCACCTCGCCGATCGTACTCAGGTTTACCTGACTGGTAATTGCCATCAGGACAATGTCGGATCGCTCGAGATTATAGGCGGTAGAACTGACAACGGTTGCCGGGCGTTTCTTGGTCGCTGTCTGGTTGGTAAAGGGGAATGCAACCAGGACAACGTCACCAAATTCATAGACTGTCGTAGTCTGCATCCTCAGGGTTGTCCCATACCTTCCGGAAGGCAGCCTCGCTGAGACCGGTTGCGTCTTGAACAAGGTGTTGCTCATTTTCAAGCAGATCGACGAAGCGCTCTACCGCCTTAACTTTTTCGGGCGAGAGGCTTCGTATCTTGTTGAGCAACTCTGCATGCACGAGTGTGGCCTTATGAGCTTTCTTTCACATCATAAAACTTCTTCAGGACCCAGCATCCCTGAGCAGATGCCATCTTTAATTCGAGCGCGTCGTCTACGAGCGGCACACCTCCGACTGGTAGGCGCTCAGAAGTCCGTGGTCAGGACCGAAAGGGGGCCTGTGATCGCCTGGTTGGCGGTATCGGTTTTGGATGTCCTGCGCAGGGTCTGCATCTGGGCGCCGACGGTACCATCGGCTGCGACACCCAGGGGAGTGCCCGTCGCACTGGCACGAAAGACCATCACCCTGACTCGTTTGAACAGGCGTACATCGTTGTTGGGGTCGATGGGCGGCAGGCAGTTGCTGGGATTGGCGCAGGCAGCCAGCGGATAGAGCGGAACATAGGGCAACCCCAGTCCGTTGCTCACCCGGTTGAACTTGTAATTGGCCGGTTCGCTCGTGATGAGTGTATCCGGGTCGAGGCAGGGAGATTTGGTGCCGGAGCCGCTGCAATAGGACTGGGGTCCGAGGGGGGTGATGCTCGTGCGCACGACATATTGGCTACCGGGTACGTATGGGCTACCCGTGGCCGGACTGACATCGACGAACTGCCGTGTGGCGGCATCCCAGTTGAAAGCCCGGTCAACAGCAATGGTGGTCTGCAAGAGCGTGTTCACCAACGGGATGGTAAACCCGCCAAAGTCGTAGGTGCTGACCGAACTGGTCAATCCACTGATGGCGGGTAGAGTATTGCTGACGTAGGTACCACCGCTCGCAAGCTGATAATTGGCCAGCTGCCAGCCCTCGCGGACAGCCTCCATCTGTTGCTGGGCAAGGCTTGTTGCCGCCGAGACACCGTCTCCCTGGCGGCGTAGTATGGCTGCGGCCGTCAGGGCCGGAACCAGGCCCACCAGCAAAACTGCCATGATGCCGATGGAGACGAGGACTTCGACAATAGTTAGGCCCCGGTTTGCGCGGGTAGGGATGGTTGGATTCATAGTGGCCACTTTAACTGTTGATTACGTGCCTGAAATTGTTGGAGGTTGAGGCGATTGATGAGGATATAGCGGTAGCTCCCCAAACCGCCGACTGTGATGTTACCTGTGACAAAAAAGCGAGCCAGCGGTGAGATGGTGCTCAGAAAGTTTGGGTCGTAGCCCCAATCGCGCCCGACTCGTTCGTCTGAGGTCGTAATCGGATTGCCGTAGTACGCGGGGGAAGTGTTCCACCGCCCGGTCGCGTAGCGGCTGTAGAAAGGTTGTAAGAAGGAGCCTCGAATCCTGAGCGAACTGGCATTGGCACTGCTGACGGCTCCCCAGTCCTCGAGCAGACGCGGGAAATTCTCAAGCCCGCCGCTGTAGTCGTTTGGGAAGGATCTGGTAATGCCGCTGGCCAGGATGGCATTGATCTCCGTGCTTTTGGCCGCCTGGAGTGTGCGATTGCTGTCCGCGTTGTTCTGGTCCTGCCAATTGTTGGACAAAACGGTGACTGCATCGCTGAGGATCATCGAACTCTTCCAGGTGTCGTTGGCCTGATTGTAATTGGCAGTAGCCGGGTCGAGAGGCGCACCGGTGCTGTCCTGGTGCTGGTTGAAATCTCCCTGAATATAGGACGGCTCCGGGGTTACAAACGTCAGGCCATTGCCCGGCAACTTTTTGGCGTTTTTGAGCCGAAAACCGTTCGGCACGCGACTGGAACTAGATTTGTTGTCATTGTTGGGATCGCTGTCCACGGCGTTGGGGTCGGTTCGGGCATCTTTGCGCACGGCGTACACAACTCCGCTCGCCGGGTAAATCGAACCGGTTGGATTGCCGAGGTTGTCCTTGAAGGTTGCTTCACCCAGTAATTTGATATCGACGTTGGTAACCTTGACATTCTTTTTGTCGATCGTCGGGCCTTCGCGACCGTTGTAGAAACTCGTCTGGGTAAAGGTCCCCTCGACAAAGTAGCGTGTCGTACTGCTTCGCTCGGCAAGCGGTAAGCCGGTAAGGGTGTCAACTTTGTACTCGTGCTCTTTGCCTGTGCTATCGACGGTGATAATGGCAATCTTGATGCCGTCTTTTTTGATTAGTGTCGAGCCGTCCTCTTGCGTCTCGATATACAGGCCACCGCTAGAAGTTGGGTCCGATGCCGGGGCCGGCGTATTGACCATGTTGATGAACTTGTTGTTTGGATTACTGGGATCGATGTCGCTTGCATCCGGGAGATCCACGGGGCTGGCATTGGTCTGCAACCGGCCAAAAACTGGATAGGCTGTGCTGTTTGACCAGTCCGCGGCGGCTTCCCAGGTCGTTCCGGCAGTACACGGAGACGCCTTACATTGTTTCGCGGGGTCGTTGAGGTCGGTGGCCACGAAGCCGGTCAGGGTGTTGATCGAGTCGTTGCCAGTGTTTAAAGACTTTTTGACCAGATTCCCGCTTGCGTCGAGCTGGTTGGTCTCGATGGACACACTCTTGCTGCTGGTGTCGCCGACCGCCCGGCCCTGATAAACATTTTTGGTGGCACTCACCTGGGAGTCGTCGTTTTTGAATTTTGTATTGCCGACATCGTAGATATGGCGGAGTGTGAGGCCGTTGTCGGCACCTCCGGAGTTGAGGTACAGGTTTTCATTGGAATGTACTTGGCCGCGAATGGTAAAACTTCCACCAGGTGATACTTCCATGTTGTTCGCGTACAGGGCGAATTGATTGAAGCTCGAACTGCGTGAGATGAGTATGTAAGCCTCAGCTGCTGTCCAGGGCAGGCCGTTTGTAGTGGACTTCAGCGTAGAGGTGACACGAAAGGTTTTAGCTGCGAACAGACCCGTGGCTCCGGTTGCCGTAGGTGAGCACCAGTTATTGTTCCCGGCCGGGGGAGGTGTCGCGGCACAACCCAGGTTGAAAGGGTTTGTGGTATCGGTGGCGTCCAGCTCTTCGATGCTGTAGAAGACGGAGTGATCGTTGGTGCCATTGTTATCGACATCGACGTTGAACTGGTAATAGGGCAACCCTCCCGCCGGGGTCAAAAAGCTCTCCTCGTCATTGGGACTCTTGGCTGCGTCCATTCTCAGCGGTGGCAGACCGACCTGGGTGTCTTCGCTCTTGGGGGTGAGACTGTTCTGGGCATTGTAGGTTGAGAACAAATTGGTAATGCGAGCCCGGCCCCGTGCAATCCCCGCATCCACCAGGTAGTTTGCCTGAAGCGACTCCCGGCTACGGCCAATCAGTCCGGAATCGGTACTGGAGAGGCTGATGGCTCCAAGGGCCAGTGCCGTCAAGATGAGACCCACGGCGATTACGGCGACCAGGGAGAAACCGCGTTGATTTCTGCGGGTGCCGACTCGCACGATGGCTGAGAGGTTAGGAGTCATCTTGGGCCTGATGGGGTTCTGTGTACGCTCTCTACCTCTCTAAGTTTCCCGCCTATCAGTCGGGTATCGACAAGCACGGCCTGAATTTAGGCATACATGCTCAACCATGTGTTCGTGATTGTACGAATCGATGCTCGATTCGCCCGGCTGGGTACATTCAAATCAAACACACGCCCGGGGGTGGCGGTAGATATGGCCCGGTGCCGAACGATTCGTGGACTCTCGATTTTGGAAGTTGCAGTGGCGACTGCCCTGGTAGGTATCCTCGTTGCTGCGAGTATTCCCTCGGTTGTATCAAGGGTACAAAACCAGAACCTCCAGAGTCTGACCAACAAACTGGTCGAATCCCTCGCGAAAACCCAGACCCAGGCTATGCGTATGGCCACTCCCTGGACCTTTGCGCTCAACATCTCAGGTAACTGCTACGCGATCTACGCGGGCTCGGACATCGTTCCACCCACCGGGACGGGCTGTGCAGCCCTACCCCAGTTGCCCCGTCAAGTGCAAATTCAAACAAGTGGCACAAACTTCCTGAAACCTACCACCGACTACTACACACTGACCTTCGATGATCTGGGTTTCGTGCCGCGCGTCGGTGTCAACGGCCCCCAGCGGCTTACCTTTTTGAATCCTGACAACGGATTGCAGTCGCAAATATTTATCGACCAGCTGATCGGCACGATTCAAAAGCGCTGCATCTATGTGTCCCCTACGATCACCGGGGAAAATTGCGCATGAAGACAAAACGCTCCGCCCGTGGTTTCACATTGCTCGAGCTTGCGGTCACCGTGGCTGTCGCAACTATCCTGGGCACCGGGGTGACCATCGGACTGGTCAGCTTCTCCCAGCACAATGCCCGCGAGAACAGCATCACCACCCTGCAGACAAACCTGCGTCGTGCTCTTCAGTTTGCTGCCCGTGACCTCAAAGAAGCCCAGTATGTCTACAGCACCGCAGAACTCACAGGCCGGGTCCCCGTCCTGACCAACGACGACGGCACCCCCCTCAATGCAACGCCTATCCTGGCTTTCTGGTGGCGCAACCCGACCTGGACGGCAGCCAGCCCCATCTCGCCCTACGAACAGATTGTCTACTACCTGACCAGCCCCCCCAAGAGTTCTTCTTTCCGCGGTCCCCGCCTTGTGAGCCGCCTGCAACTCACTTTCACGACAGCCGCCAACCCGGACTCAGACAACAATCAATACCTCAATCCCGTACCGGAGGCAGCCAAAGGACAGGTGTACGGAGAGACCCTGGCCCAGGTTCCAACCGGCTGCAATGTGAGCGTGACCCCGGTTCTATGTGGTTCATCCGCTTTTGGTGTGGCACCTGCCACTTTCTCGGTTCTGAGAACCCAGGCACTCATTGACCATCTCGATCCGAGTGGAGGAATGAGTGCGACAAAAGTCGGCAATCAAAATCAGACCGTGCTTTTGGGCATCACAGGAAGCGTGACGGAGCTACCCGGTATGCAAACCTCCAGCGGCAAGACATTGTTGAGCGAGCAGGAACTCGGGCTACTACGCCAGCAATTGATTGCCACGGCCCGCAATCGGTAAGCAAGTCTGCCCGATGTCCGTGCCTCAGTTGCGGGC
>JACMIX010000336.1 GCA_014380935.1 Gloeobacterales cyanobacterium ES-bin-141
CCGTCACCAGCCGGGGAGATCGAGTCGGGGTTGGTGCTTGTTCCGTAGAACACGGGCGAGTTGGGTAGGGTGAAGCTGTAGGGGTAGTCGTTGAAAGCCGAGATGCTGGTATAGAAGAGGTTGTAGCTGAAGGCGTCATCGCCTCCGCCGTACTTGCCCGTGTACCGGGTGAACCCGTAGGTGCCCGTCTCGTAGCGGATGGTAACCTTAGGCGGCCCCTTGGGGGTTTCGGTAATCAAGTTGATGACGCCGCCCACGGCTCCCGAGCCGTAACGCAGGGTGGCACCGCCGGTCACGATTTCGATGCGTTCGAGGTCTTCGATAGCAAAGCGCGAGACGTCGTTGCGGCTGTTGGAGGAGCGGGTGAGCGACAGACCGTCCCTCAAGACCTGGAAGCGGTTGTCATCGAAACCGCGCAAGAATACACCGGCTGCGTTGCGGACACCACCCAGGGCAGGTTGGGCAATGAAGCCCGGTACCAGCTGCAATGCATCAGTAACAGTGGCGGCACCCTGAGCGGCAAAGTCTTCTTTCTTGACCGTGTAAGTGACGGCGGTAGTGTCCCGCTGGCGGGTGGCACGGCGGGTTGCCGTGACTGATACCTCATCAAGGACATCGCCAACATTATCGGGGGCTGTTGTCTGGCTTGCGGGTTCCTCGGTTGGCACGCTACTCGGCGGGGCTGGTGTCTGCGGGGTCGTCGTCGTAGGCTCCTGCACTGGGGGTGTCGCCTGACCCATTTTCCTGGTCGCGGGTTGCGTCCAATCCCACAGCGGTGGGCGATACTTCAGGTCCGCCGCATTGTGGTTGACGTCGAGCAGGTCCCTGGCTTCTCCAATAGATAGGGTCTGACTTTTTGCTGCCAGGGCACCGGTTGGCAGAGCAGCAGTGAGGGATTCCTCACCAAAAGCAGCAGTCGTCCAGAGACTGCAAGCAGAAACCAACACCGTCAACGCGAGAGCTGAACTTAACTTGAGCTGAGGCAATTTATGCATTTCCCGTTCACTCCGTACCATCGCTTAGGTTCTTTCTGACTTTGTCCCACTTCACCACTTGAACATCATGTGGAGAGCATACTTTTTAATACCACACTCAGCGCTATGTATAGATCTCAGCAGGCAAAATTCTTAGTAGGAATGCGCTAGCAAATCGATAAATTGAATCAAATAATACAAAGTTAGTTAAAAACTAGCAATAGCTAACTTGGATAATTGCGAGCATCGCCGGAGAAGTTTTCTCAGCCCTTACATCGTGGCCAGGCTTCAGAGAAGCTTTAAGGAAGGGTTATGGCCTGAATTAACTGGTCCTATAGAGATCCAGGAATCTGGAATGTACTATATAGTTGTGCAGGACGATGAATTATATAGTTACAAAATCTACCTGCAATAGCCTGAAAAAGAGAAAAGTAGCCGAGCAAGTGATATCTTTTTCGCAGCATCTCACGTTTCAGTCGTGGACTGGAGTCGGTGATTTCTGAGTCTGTGCGGGAAGATTCACCCAATTGACGAACAAGGGATCAATCCTCTTCAGGTGAGGTGTTGGAGGCAGAGTATGCCCTTACCACTCATCGGATTGCAGAGAGTTACGCAGCACGTCAAAACAAAAGATCCGCTCGCTCTCATTTCGGCACCTCCTCCCAATGACAGCTTCACTGAGAGGCAAAGGAAGGAGCTTAAGTGAAAAGGCCCTACTGGGATCTGTTGACCCGTGTGCTGCGTGCGTTTTGAAAGCTCCGCCTTCTGCCTCTCAAGAAGCTTTGGGGATACGCCGACCGTTGGCTCAAATGGGCTAACACATACACCAAAAATTTTGCTAGTAGCCTAGAAAGTATACTTTTAAAATAGGTCTTTTTCTCAAGATATACTTAGATAAAATAAGTTTGTTCGAGTACTCTTACCAGCTTTTTAGTCGCAAGAACAGCTTTCTAGTAAATAATTCTCCATCAACGATGTTTATACTTGGTAATACACCCAGGTGCTCCGCACCGCCTGGATATCTTCCGCTTCTCGACCAGGCTTGTAAGCTCCGCCGTAATTAATAAAGTGTCAACGCTCACAAATCCCCACAGGGGAAGATTTAAATCCTCTCTCCTGGGACTTAGTTTAGTAGTGACCAATACAAAAAATGTGAAACAGTATGGCAAGCATTGTTGATACAGCCGTTCAAGCAGGTACCTTTAAGACCCTGGCACAGGCGCTAACCGCCGCTGACCTAGTAGACACGCTGAAGGGCAGCGGCCCTTTCACTGTCTTTGCACCTACCGATGAAGCTTTTCAGAGCCTTCCTGCCGGTACCCTTACCGACTTGCTCAAGCCAGAGAACAAGTCCAAGCTCGCGAATATCCTCAAGTACCATGTCGTCTCCGGTAAAGTAATGTCGAGCGACATCAAGCCCGGCGATGTCTCAACCGTGGCAGGCGAGTCCATCGCGATCAAGACCCAGGGACAGCAGGTAATGGTTAACGAAGCCCGCGTCACCCAGGCTGACATCGCTGCTGACAACGGTGTCATTCACGTCATTGACAAAGTTCTGCTGCCTAAGGGTTAACGGTTAAATTGACCCCGGGCATTCACGCCCAAAGCACCCACCGGAGCACTCCGGTGGGTGCTTTTTAATAGCGTGCGCGGCTTGGTTGCAATA
The DNA here is from genome assembly GCA_014380935.1 of Gloeobacterales cyanobacterium ES-bin-141. Taxonomy (GTDB): domain Bacteria; phylum Cyanobacteriota; class Cyanobacteriia; order Gloeobacterales; family Gloeobacteraceae; genus JACMIX01. Next base: position 2,641 of record JACMIX010000336.1, read on the forward strand.
CCAGGCCGAATTCCTCCTGCATTGCCCGGTCTCGTGGATCTTCGCAGCGGTAGAAATACGCTTGCAGGTGGGCGCTGTAAACCAATTCGGCGAGGCGCGCTTCGCCCGTGGCTGCAAGTAACCAATTGGCAATGTTCGCCGCCGGGGCGTAGGTCACTCGACGGCCATGTTCAGCCGCATCCGGATTTGCGAATGTTTTGAACAGAAACTCGGGCAGGTTCATCATGGCTATCGGGTGGAATTTGGACCACTCTATAGCACCCTGTGCGCGACTTTGTCGTCTGGACGACATTTTGCCTGGCACTTCGCGTAATCCGCAGTTGTTGGATTCGTCGAGCATCGCAAGCCCGGCGCAGAGTATGCGGTGGGCGAGGCCAAGTAGTCTCGCAGAGTTTTTATAGATTCTCTACCCTGGGAACCAGGAACTGTCGGGAGCAATCCTTGCACAGCAAGCGCTGTCGGCCGTGGCGATGCCCATTGCGCGACAGGCGCTCAGAGCGGCAACGGGGGCATATCATTACTTTCATTACCTGTGTGACGGCCGCTGCCTCGATGTGGGGACGAAGGTAGGACCCTAGCAGTTCAGGAATCTGAGCAAACAGGCGAGTGCGGTGGTCTTCGCCGCTTCGTAGGGCCAGCAGTACCAGGGCGTTCCCGGCGTGAACACAGACCTCGGCCAGCAGGTGGGCTTCCCCGGCTGCAAGTTCCGGGTTGCGACGGGTCAAGAGCTTGGCTGTGAAGCGGACGGCCTCAACTGTGAAACCTTCGTCGATGCTCTGGAAGATCTGGGGGGTGGTGTAGAAGAGGACGAAGACGACGCGGGAGGTTAAATCGGCAAAGATATGCGCGTAAGTCGCAAGCAATTTCTGCATGAACGCATCGAAGGGCAACGCTTCTAGAGGAAGAGCATCCAGTTGCGCCCAGGCGGCGTGCACACGCTCGACGTGCCGCAGTTCCAGGGCCTCAAAGAGGGTTCGCTTGTCCGGAAAGAACTGGTAGAGCGAACCGACAGCCGTCTCGGCCCGCTCGGCGATGCCGTGAGTGGTAGCTGCCTCGTATCCCACCTCGGCAAACACCTCGGCTGCCGCCTGCAAGATCCGCTCGACCCGCTGCTGGCCGCGCTGCTGTTTGGGGGTGCGGCGCAACTGGCCGGGGGAGCGCAAACCGCTTGACGAATGTGACGGAGTTGTCGTAATATTCACCGCAAGTGAATTTTTCGTCACAATCTTACCCTGTCGGCTGGCCGTTTCGAGGCGGTTGCCGCGCTGATACATCTGGAGAGTACTGATGGAACCATTACTTCCCGGGGCACCTTGGCTGGTCGCCCACCGCTCAATGCTGAATAAGGATCGGCCACGCCGCGTTACCTTGAATGGCCGCGACTACGTGCTGTGGCAGAACCGGCAGGGAGAAATTTCTGCCCTGAACAACGTCTGCCCCCACATGCAGGCACCGCTCTCCGAGGGCTGGATCTGCGCCGGGCGAATCACCTGCCCCTTCCATGCCCTCGAATTTGACGGCCAGGGGCGCATGTGGCAGGAAGGGCGCTCTGGAGCGGCGCTTGCCCGACCCCTGAAGATCTTTGTCGAGGATGACTGCATATGGACCTACGGCGGCTTCGCGCCACAGCTTCCCATACCTGAACTGCATCGCCACCTCGCTCGAGATTATGAGTTCTTGGGAGTCGCCGGTGAGACGAGCCTGCAGGCAGATCTTCTGTCGAGCCTGCTGATTAATTACGACTTCAACCACCAGAATGGTACCCATAGAGAGATGTTCCGGGTCATCTCGTGCACGGTCCCCAGCTTTGTCCAATCTGAATACCACGCCCACGTCGAGATGCAGTTGGTGCGCGCCGCCAACACCCCTGGGGAACTCGCAAAAAACCCGGCACTGGCGCTGCTGCCCAGGCAGATGAGCAACACACTCGAATACGCCTTCCCCTCTACGACTGTCCTGATTGCTGACGTCCCGTTCGGTCGCCTGGCCCAGGTACACATTGTCTACCCAGAGACAGAAAGCCGGACGCGCACATTCATCCTGCTGTATGGCCAGATTGCCAACCCGTTATTGAAACGCCTCCTGCGCAAGCCGCTACTCGAGGCGGCCGCCACGGTCGTTGCCCAGGATGCCAGGGCCATCGAGAGCCTCTACCCACGCGAAAAGCCCGGTGTCAGGCTGGCGAACGACGAGATCATCGCCTACGCCGAGCGGCTCTTTCGGGAGTGGCCATCCGCCTTCGCACCGGTCCCAGCCGATACGCTGCAGTGCTCCGACAGCCCGCAGGGCCAGGGGGATTGCTCCAATCAACAGTAGAGGCCCGACCTGTCTGGCCATCTCAGCCAGGATCAGGGGGTCTTCCCCAACAACTCGGCTGCCACCACCACTGTCGCAAACTCGCCCTCCAGACTGGCAAGCGATGCCTCGTGGATCAGTTGAGCCGGGAAGTGTTTACCCCGCCATACGCGGTCGAAGGTAGCGACAGCATCTTCGACAACGGTCACCTCGAAGCCCAGGTTTGCCGCCATGCGGGTAGTGGTGGAGACGCAGTGATCGGTGGTGAGCCCCACCAGGACGAGTTTTGCAATTCCCTGCTCCCGCAGGTAGGTTTCCAGAATGGTACCGATGAAGGCACTGTTGACCGACTTCTGGAAAATCGGTTCGCCTTCTCGGGGATGCGCTTCCGGTTTAAATGCACAGCCGGGCTGGGCTGGCCGCAGGGGCGAATCGGGGGACACGGAGAGGTGTTGGACATGAATCACTGGCCAACTTGCCTTGCGCCAAACCGAAAGCAGTTCGCCGATGCGCCGCTCGGCTTGGGGGTTGTTGCGAGCACCCCAGACGGGTTCGTCGAACCCTTTCTGGACGTCGATCAGCAGGAGGGCAGTAGAGACTGTCACGGTTTTTGGCGCGAGCTAACCACCTCAGGATCCGCAGCAAGGGGTTGTCTGTCAACTTAGATAGAAGTCGGCTGAATCTGCTACTCCGTAGAAAGTATTATTTTTCAATCTACTTTTAAGCTTTTCAGAAAACCAATAGTTACACCATACCGTTAAAGTAGTAGCAAAGACTCGCAAAATACATAGCACATTTTTTGGGCATGCAAAATTTAAGCGAGCGAGTGTATAGTAAAACTAGCTACTTAAATACATAATTTGATGTATACATTAAATACAGAACACCTCCCCAAGTCCGGCGAGTCACTGGCTGACTATGTACGGCGAATCCGCACAGGGCTTGCGCTAAGCCAGAAGGAAGTTGCCGACCGGGCCAACTTGCATTTGCAGAGTCTCGGCAAGATAGAGCGAGGGCAGACCACACGGCTCAACCAGAAGACGCGGGTTGCTCTGAGTGGAGCCCTCGAGATCTCGCCCGAGTACCTCGATGCCGCTGTGCGAGGTACACCACTCGTGGCTAGTACGGCTTTGAAGTACTGCCCCAACTGCTGGGTGGCAGGAAGTCTTCCGGAGCCTATCTGGCTTGATGTGCGTTCGCGCTTTTGTTTTTTGTGCAGTGAGGCGTTGCGCAATCGCTGCATCGCATGCAACGAACCGGTTATTTCACTCAAGTTCCGGTTCTGCCCTCACTGCGGGACTGCCTACAAGACCATTCGACATAATGCTCGTGAATATTCTGCCTAAGCGCAGCCCGGTTACTCGGTCACGCAAAGAACGCTTTCGTTCTAGCTGCTCGTAGTTTCAATAACACGCTGTGCGCTCAACCCATTTTCGTCATTTTAGATGGTCTTTTGTCCATATTCGCACATAATAAGCATTATGCGTACCTGAAAACAGCCTTTTAGAGCCATTCCGGCTCACTTTTAGTAGTCTGCACCGGTGTACGGTTCGAACGCTTTTGTGATATTCTGTCCACAAGCGTTCTGGTATTTGGCGTTTTGTCGCGCTCAAGACCAAGATTCTTGATCCGACGCCAGTAAGCAGCCAGATCTTCGAGGAGATTAGCAATGAAGCCCATCGTGAACCTTGCAGATGCACCAATAACTCAAGGTAGGAGTGGCGAGCGGTTCGAGTATCGCATGGTGGAACTGGCTGAGTGCCTGGGTTCCAAGTCAATTGGCCTCAATGTTACCCATGTGCCACCGGGCAAAGCTGCCTTTCCGCTTCACCACCACTACGCCAACGAAGAGCATTTTTTTATCCTCAAGGGCACGGGAATACTACGCTTCGGGATGGAGAGTTATCCAGTCAAGCCTGATGACTACATCTTTACCCCGCCCGGCGGACCGGAACTAGCGCACCAGTTTGTAAACACTGGAGACGAAGAGCTGGTCTACATGGCGATTTCGACCATGGCGCTTCCTGAAGTCGTAGGCTATCCGGACTCGGACAAGACGGGCGTCAGGGTAGCAACGGAAGGGTCTGAACCGCCCCGGTTCTTGATCTCAAATGCCAGCAAGAGCGGTGTGAACTACTGGGATGGAGAGGACGGTAGTGCCGTAGTCGCCGCCGTCACTGCTGCACACGCGGTTCTCAAGGCCGATGAATCGAATTTAGATCGGTGACGGACGTTCCACCGACCGGAACAGCCGAGGCCAGCGAGGATATTAAAGTTGCCATGGTACCGGCTAACTTTGCTGGTATATCCCTACCTGTTTTGGTTGTCGAGCAAGCGTAGACAGATATGAGTTTCGTGCTTTCAGCCAAAGTCAGCAATCTCATCTTTGAGGCAATGGAATACTTTTACAAAATTTTACTCGGGTTATGGTTTTGATGCTTCGACCGGAGGAGCTGAAGCTCTGATCTTCAGCATTCATTTTGCTAGCTGTTTGTTTATATTAAAATATGCTATGACATTCATCTAAGACTTGATTCGGTAAGAATTTAGTATACTTAAAAGCCTCTCAAAACCTAAAGTATGACTATATCACTTGCTAGCTTATCAACAACCTTTCTCAGCCGACCGGGTCTCGCTCCAAGCACTCTACGCTCCTATGAGTCTGTCCTGATGCCTCTACTTAGCGAGTACGGCCGCTGGCCAATTGCACTGATGAGCCGTGAGGTACTTACCAAATACCTGGAACTGCCCAACTTATAGGCGTTATGCGCTGACACCTCTGCCTTTCATACCAACCAGGAGAAATTCATGAGCGAGGAGATGACGGTACGGCGCATCGGTGCCAACGAAGCCGCGGGCTGTATTGAGGCACTGGCCGATGTGCTTGTCGATTGCGTCGAAGGCGGCGCGTCGGTGAGTTTCATGTTGCCGTTGCCGCGCGAGAAGGCCCTGGCATTCTGGCGCGGCGTTGTCGATAGCCTCGCTCGCAACGAACGCGTGCTGCTCGTCGCTGAAGACCGCGAAGGCCAAATCGTCGGAACCGTGCAGATGATCGTATCGCAGCCCGACAACCAGCCGCACCGCGCCGATATCACTAAGATGCTCGTGCACCGCAAGGCCCGTCGGCGCGGTATCGGACAGCGTCTGATGGAGGCCATCGACGACGCGGCGCGGGAGGAAGGCAAGTCGGTGCTGGTGCTCGACACCGTGACCGGCGGCGACGGCGAGCGGCTGTACGAGCGCGTCGGCTGGCAGCGCGTGGGGGATGTGCCAAAGTTCGCGCTGATGCCCAATGGCGAGTTTTGCGGGACGACGTTTTTTTACAAACACCTCTGAGCACGACCGCCATCACCCGTCAAAGGTCAAGCCCGGCGCGCGCCAGGCTACTATCCGGCCGGTCTGAATACCAGCACAATGGCACTGATCGCGCGAGCGGGGCCTCCGGTTCTGGCCCGGTCAGTCACAATTTCTAGCCGGTAGTGATGAAATGCAGGTCACTACATTTCGTCAGGCACACATATAACTATGGATTTTTACGCTACATTGATACGGAAAACTAGGATACATAAAAAGTAGCAATAATTTTCTTAAGTGCTTTAAATAAGTATAGCTAAATTATATATTCCTGCAAACTATTGTACGAATTCAGGGTATGCTTAAAACCATACATTTGTACACTTAGAAATTCCCAATCAGATCGGGGTAAATAGATGCTTCGGTACATCCTGATGAAAACGGTAGGGAGTGTAACCAGGCGAATTGCTCCTGACTCAAAGGGCTCCTCTGCACGGTCCCTCGATTTTGCAGATACCGCAAACTAGAATGGGCTCACGAACAGGTTCCGGGCTTTGTACGTAATCGCTATGGAAAACGCTTTGATTCGCACGAACCGGCTGGGCTTGAAAAAACTTCTGGGAGACCAGGAGGCGGAAATTATGGAGCAGGTTTGGGCGATGGGCGGCGAACCAGTGTTGGCCAGGCAGGTCCACGAGCGCATGCCGGGGGGTGAGCGATTGGCCTACTCGACAGTTGTCTGCACGATGGGCCGGCTCGCAACCAAGGGGCTGTTGAAGGTCATCGATGCCACCACCAAGCCTTACCTTTACCTGCCCACCCTCACCCGCGAACAATTCGTCGATCGAACAGTCGGCAAGTTGCTCGAAGCCCTCGCCGCCGACTTTCCCTTAGCGGTCTCGCGCTTTTTGCGTCCGGGAGACGAACAACCCCCCGAGACGGTTGTCCAAGCCATCCTCGAAGCAGAGGAATAAACGCCGTGCAGGACCTGGCATCGCTCTTTCCGGCCTTCCTGGCCCTTGCCGCGTCAGCCGCGGCAACAGTCGGCTCTCACCGTCGCCGCACCCCGGGACATTCGGGTGTCGTGTGGCACTATGTCAGTTTAATTGTGCCCGCGACGGCTACCGCCCTTGCACTCGCCCATTTGCACAGCGACTACGGAGTCCACCACCTGCCGTGTGTCCCCGTCGCCTTGCTCGGGGTGATGGCGGTGCTGAGCGTCTCGTTTTTAGCCGGCTTCGCCACTCAGCAGTGGCGGGTGCTAAAGCACTTAGAGAGCTGGTCCACCGAGGCACCACCGGCGCTTGCGCGCTCGGTTGCCGAACTGGCGACGCGCCTGGGCACAGCTGCTCCGGACGTATTCCTGGTAGAGGTGGATCGGCCCATCGCTCTCACCGTTGGGGTCTTCAGGCCGCGGATTTACCTGTCTGTGTGGTATCTCCGTTCGCTCGGAGAGGCGGAACTCGAAGGCGTCCTCGCCCACGAACTGGCCCACGTCGCCCGCCGTGATAACCTGTTCGCCCTGCTCTGCACGGCTTTTTTGGGGGCAGCGGCTTACTTGCCCCCGAGTTGGAGGGCGTTCCGCTCGCTCCTGGCGGAACGCGAACTCGCCGACGACGAACTGGCCGTGGCCGTCACCGCCAAACCGATCGCCCTGGCCCGTGGTCTGATTAAAGCCAACGCCCTGGCACCTCTCCACTTTGGCCTGGCCGCCTCTGGACTGGGGGGCTGCATCGAAGAGCGACTGGAGAATCTGCTACGGCTTTCAAAAGGAGCCGCTCCGGACGTGAAGGACTTGCGCACCGAACCTCACAGGCTGATCGCCGCCACGCTTGTCGCACCGATGGCCCTGGGATGGCTCATCTTTAACTTGCCGCACCTGCTGATGCTGCCCTGAAATCCTGCTGTTTTGCAGTAGCCGCAAAGCAAATGCTACATTCGATTGGTCGGCAGGTAGGGTTGCACACTTGAGGGCAGTTGGAAAGGGGCTCTGTTTGTTGATCGGAGCCGTGCTCGCGGCCCAGTTCCCGTTGGCCCCGGCCGGTGCCCAGGTATTGAGTCTGGAGGAAGCGCTCACGCTCACGCTCGAACGTTCCCCACGCGCCATTGCCTTGCGCCGCCGGTTGGTGGTGAGTGAGGCCGGGGTGCTGACGGCTGGGGCGGTGCCCAACCCGAGCCTGACCGTGGGCGACGCCGATTTGGTCGGGCGGGAGGCCAAGGCGACTTTTTTGTTTTTCGAGCAACCCTTTGAACTGGGTGGCAAGCGGGATGCGAGACTTACGCTCGCGGATGCTGGGGTAGCCCTCGCACGGGCCGAGATTGCCGAATCGCTGTGGCAGCTACGTTCTGAGGTCCGCAAGGCCCATACCGAACTCTCGGTGGCCCGCGCTGACCTCGGGGCGCTCACCGAGGTAGCCGCGAGCGGTGAGCGGCTCGTGCAAGTGGCGGAGCAACGGTTACGCCTGGGGGACATTCCCGAACTGGACCTGATCCGTGCCAGGCAGGAATTGGCGGCGCTGCGAAATGAGGTGCGCGCCGGCCGGGCGCGGGTAGTCGTGGCCGAAGTCGCCCTGGGTGGCCTCATCGCCCGACCGCCTGAGGAACCGATTGAAGTACCTCCGGCATCGCAGTTTGCCCTCAAGGTCCAGACCGATTCATTTTTGCCGCCCGATCCAAACGACGCGGCTGTGCGGTCGGATAGACTGCGACGCCTGATCGACCAGGCGCTTGCCCGCCGCCCACAGCTGCGCGTGCTGGACGCTCAACTCGGAGTAGCCTCGGCCGAGAAGCGTCTCGCCGAGGCCGAGCGCGCCCCGGATCTCACCCTCGGACTGGGTCCGCGCTTCGAGCGCGAGGAGGCCGACAGGCTCGGTGTGGCAGCCAGGGTTGCCCTGACGCTGCCCCTGTGGTACCGACAAGAAGGACAAATCGCCCGGGCCGAAGCCCAGGGCGGGCAACTGGCAGCGGAACGCGACGCCCTTGCCCGTCAGGTCATCGCCGAGGTGCAATCGTCCTACGCAAGAATTCTCGCCGCACGAGAGCAGATAGACGCCTTCGAGGAGACGCTTCTTCCCGGTGCGCGCGAAGTCGAACAAATTTCCCGCCTCGCGTACGAGCGGGGTAAGTCGGACCTGACCGTGTCCATCAATGCCCAAACGGCGGGCATCCTCACCCGGCAGCGCTACCACCGGGCAGTGCTCGATTACCAGGTGGCCCTCGCCGACCTGGAGCGTGCCGTGGGTGCCCCGCTCACCATTTGAGAGAAGACACAAATAGAACAAAAGCGTAAGGCAATGGGCATGGAAGCCATGCTCGTCGATCAAGACTGACTGTTTGATTCCAAGGAGAACCAATGCAATTATCGAAACGTGCCATTGTCCTGATGCTGAGCGCCCTGCTCACAGGACCGGTCTTCGCCGGTGGTAAGCCCGAGCACGGCGGTCAACTCGTCGATGTTCAGGGACATCACTTCGAACTGGTCGTCGAGCCGGAGGCGAAAACCACCCACCTGGATCTGTTTATTAGCGATCCCGAGAACCAGCCCGTGACTACCGCCACCGTCAAGCTGCAAATCACCGATCCCAGCGGACAAAAGTCGAGCCTGCCCCTTAAGTACGAAGGCAACCACTACACGGCGGTGCTGAGTGCTCCCGTCAAGGGTGAGTACCGCGTGGTAGCTCTCGCCACGATCAGTGGTAAAAAGCTCAACTCCCGTTTTAATTTCAAGCTCTGATGCCCGGCAAGCCTCAACTTCGAGCCTCATTTCAAGGCAATCGTCGAGGATGTCACTGTCTTGAGCGGGTTTGCGCCGTGGCAACCACGACCCGCTTGTGGCGTCCGAGGGTAGAACGACCGCCACTTCAAGAGACTCGAGTTTGACGGATGCTAGAATGCGAAAGAGATTTTGCTTAAACTGCAAAAAGAGGTAACCCTGCGATGAAGCGTTCGATTGTATTCACCGTTCTGGCCGCTGCCGTTTCGCTCGGCATTGTTGTGGGAGGTACCACTCGGGCTCATGAGGGCCAAGGCGGCTCATCAATGCCAATGGGAAAACCCTCGGATATGAAGGGTATGCACGGCAAGAATATGGACATGAGCATGGTACAAGACCTTGGACCCGCCGATGCCAGGTACGATTTGCGCTTCATCAATGCAATGCTCGAACACCACACCGGGGCTCTGACCATGGCCCAGGATGCGCTCAGCAAGTCCAAGCGTCCCGAAATCCAGCAGCTTGCCCGAGAGATTGTCGAGGCTCAACAAAAAGAGATTACGCAAATGAAGGCTTATCGCCAGG